>JAFADT010000596.1 GCA_023424585.1 Pseudomonadota bacterium | reverse complement strand
CTGGGGGGCGGCACGCGCCGGCGGATCCTCCTCCTGGTGACGTCCTTCACGCTGGCGCACTCGCTGACGCTGGCGTGCACCGCCCTGGGCTGGGTGACGCTGGGCGCGCGGGGAACGCGGTGGGCCGAGGCCGCGATCGCCGCGTCCATCCTCTACATGGCGCTGGAGAACCTGCTCCTGCGCCGGCACGGACACCGCGCGGGGCTCACCTTCGGGTTCGGCCTGGTGCACGGGCTGGGCTTCGCGAGCGTGCTCGGCGGCTACGGGTTGGGGACGTCCGTGGTCCCGGCGCTCGTGGGCTTCAACCTGGGCGTGGAGGCGGGGCAGGCGGCGGTGGTGGCCTTCCTCGTCCCCGTGCTGCGCATCCTCCAGCGCAGGCCCCGGCTGCACTCGAAGGTTGTGCGCCTGTCCTCCATCGGCCTGGCGGGAGTCGGGCTTTATTGGATGGTTGCTCGCGCGGTCGGTTGAATTGCCCCAACAGCGTTCCTAGCTTGCGTCTCACGAGGGTGGGGGAGGGACGCAGATGGGAGCGAGGCATACCCGGCTGGCAGCCGCACTGGCCGCCGCGTGGGAAGCAGAAGTGGTGTCGGCCCGTCGCATGACGGGGCTGGCGGAGCGCATGAGCGACGCGCGGGTCCGGGCGCGCTTGATGGTGCTGGCCGCCTTCTGTCGCGCCCACGCCTCGCGGCTCCTGGCCCGCCTGGCGGCGCTGGGGCGCGGGCCGCTGCCGGTCCCTCCGGAAGAAATCGATCTGGATCCAGACACGGTGCTGGAGCTGCGCCGCGAGGGGGCCTTCGCCCGCGCATCGGCCGCGCGCTACGAGACGACCGCGGAGATGGCCCGCCAGCACGCGGACCTTTCCTCCGCCTGGGTGTGCGAGCTGAACCGGACCGAGGAGCAGGACCGCGCCCGGGAGCTGCTCGCCCTGGCGGAAGGCGCCCTGGCGGCGGTGCGGCGGGGCGAGTCCCAGGCCGTCGCGGCCCCCGCGGATTCCTGAAGGAGGTGGGCGGGACCGGGCGCGGGGATGCGCTCGGCCGGTGACAGTCCTGGCGACTTGGGCGTATGAATCCGCCCATGGCGAAGGAGAGCTACAACGACCTCATCTTCCAGCTCGGCGACAAGGCCCGGGACGTGCTCCCGGGCAAGCCGAACTGTCCCCGCTCCATGGAACGCGTCTACCGCGCCGAAGAGGTGCTGGAGGCACGCCGGGAGGAGCTGGCGATGCTGGAAGCGGAGATGAACGACGAGGACCTGGCCTACCAGGACTTCCTGGCCCAGCACGAAGAGGAGTGCGCCGCCCAGAAGGAGATCACCGGCCGCTTCCAGAAGGCCGTGACGGCGGTGGAGGGCAAGGTGAAGGGCATGCGCAAGACGCTGGCCACCCGCCGCGCCGACCTGCGCTACGCCATCGTGGGCCTGAAGAAGCTGGAGGCGAAGCTCGCGGACCTGGAGATGACCACCCAGGATCCGGTGAAGCTGGACGCCGCCAAGCAGAACCTGAAGAAGAACCGCATCGCCCAGATGCGCCTGGCGCGCGAGGTGGAGGACTGGGAGGCCCAGCTGGCCACCGCCCTCACGCCCACCCCCGGCCAGCCCGGCGCGGCCGGCATCCTGGCGCACAAGCGCCTGATCGAACTGGAGGACGCCGCGGAGGAGCAGAAGCAGCAGCACGACGCCCGCATGGCGGAGCTCGACCAGGCCATCGCCGCCAAGGAGGAGGAGATCAAGGGCGCGGAAGATTATCTGGATCAGGCCCTGTTCCTGCTCGGCGAAGAGGTGTATGCCCAGCGCATCGCGGACGGGCAGCTCAACCCCTTCTACCCGCGGTTGGATGTCGCGCAGTGAGGGGTACGCCCACCCTTGGTGCTTGACGTAGGGGACGTGTTTGCTATCTTGCGCCGCTTCCTGGCGGCCGCGGGACCGCGTGTAGGCCAGTTCATTGATTTCATTGGGCTTTCGGCGCCACGGGCGCTCGCTGTGAGGACGACGTGAAGGGTCTGATTGGCAAGAAGATCGGCATGACCCAGGTGTTCAGCGACGAGGGCAACCTCGTTCCGGTGACGGTCATCGACGTCAACACCTGTCTGGTGGTCGGCAAGCGCACCCCGGAGAAGGATCAGTACTCCGCGGTGACCGTGGGCTTTGGCGAGGTTCGCGAGAAGGTCCTGAACAAGCCGCAGCTCGGCTTCTTCAAGAAGGCCAGCGCGACCCCCCGTCGCCACCTGCGCGAGTTCCGCGTCACGGCCGAGGAGGCCGCGGGCTTCAACGTGGGCGACGCCATCAAGGCGGACATGTTCACCAAGGGCGAGCTGGTGGACGTCACCGGCGTGACCAAGGGCCGCGGCTTCTCCGGCGTCATGCGCCGCTGGAGCTTCAAGGGCTCGCAGACCAAGACGCACGGCACGCACGAGTATCAGCGTCACCCGGGCGCCATCGGCCAGCGCAAGACGCCGGGCCGCACGTACCCCAACAAGAAGATGCCGGGTCACTACGGCGTCGAGCGCGTCACCACGCAGAACCTGACGGTGGTGGACGTGGACGTGGAGAAGGGCCTGGTGCTCGTGAAGGGCGCGGTCCCCGGCCACAACGACGGCATCGTCATCGTGCGCCCCTCCATCAAGGTGGCCATGCGCGCGCAGCACAAGGCCGCGCGCTAGTCCGCGGTCGCTGAGCGCCGGGGCGCTTCTCTGACGCCCCTCTCGACGCCTCGCTTCGGGCACCTTCGGGTGGCCGGGCGGGGCGTTCGTCGTTTCCGGAAGACCGCGTGGCCGCATGTGCGTGCGGGCGCGCGCCTTCGCGTGGGGTTCGAGGGGCCTCCAGGGCCCGCATCCCCGTGGAAACGTTGAGTGCTGGTCTCCCTGGCGTCAAAGGGCGAAAACTTTACCGACTGCTACTGGGATCCGCTTGCGGTGGATGGGCGCCGTGCTCACATCGCTGTCCCACGCCGGTGCCACGCCGTCGCAGGAGACGGGGCGCGACCGGATCACCCAACGGCCCACCCCCGGGCCGGGCAGGAGATATGAACGCACGCACGTTTCGAGTCTTCGCCGCGCTGAGCCTCTCGCTGACGGCGCTCGGCGCCGCCGCACAGGAAGACGGCGTCCTGGACTCGGCGGTGGTCCGCAACCGGCTCTACAAGCCCGCGGGCCATCCGGAGCTGTCCCTGTCCGTGGGTCTGCCCGTGCAGACGCACCTGACGGCGCACTACTTCTTCGACGTCGGGCTGGCCTACAACCTGTTCGACACGTTCGCGCTGGAGGCGCGCGCGGGCTACGCCGCCAGCCGCCACACGGGCCTGGCGCGCTCCATCTCCGAGTCCTTCCTGGACCGCGAGGACAAGCGCGTCACGGACGAGCTGGAGGACATGTGGCGGATGAACCTGCACGGCGTCGTCGGCGCGCGGTGGGCTCCCATCTACGGGAAGATCAGCCTCGTCGCGGACATCCCGGTGCACTTCCAGACGTACCTCTGGGCGGGCGGCGGCCTCTCCAACCTGAAGCGCCAGTCCGTCATCCAGTGCACCCAGGTGGTGGACCGGGCCGCGGGCGTCTGTGACAACCGCACGTCCGTGGACGACCGGGGCAGCGCCACGGAGAACTCCTGGGTGAAGGAGTCGCGCGTGGCGCCGGTGGTGTCCGCCGCGCTGGGCTTCCGCTTCTTCATCAAGGAGCAGCACGGCATCCGGCTGGAGCTGCGCGACTGGATCTTCAAGGACAGCTACCGCGTGAACCTGCAGCGCGACGACTGGGAGGCCGGCCGGACCACCGGCGAGCCCGCCAGCAGCCCGGGCCTCACGCACCTGGTGCAGTTCGACCTCGGCTACACCTTCTCTTTCTGACCTTTTCCTATGCGACCCTTCCGATCCATCGCGCTCCTCGTTGCCGCGGTGCCTGCCCTCGCGTTCGCGCAAGGCGCCTCTCCGGCGCAGCCGCCGGCCGCCCCGGGTCCGGATGCGACCGCGCCGGCCCCTCCTTCTCCCGCGGAACCGCCGGAGCGCCCGCGCACCGAGCGCGAAGCGCCCGCGGTGCCCCAGTCCCAGCCGGAGGCCGCGCCGGCCAGGCCGGCCGCGCCCACCGTGGACGAGGATGACGCGGAC
>JAFADT010000556.1 GCA_023424585.1 Pseudomonadota bacterium | reverse complement strand
GGTGCCGTCGCCGTTGCCGCCGAACTCGAAGAGGTCCGCCCAGACATCCTTCTTCGTGTTGTAGGCGAAGACGGTGTCGAAATAGAGCTCGCCGTCCACGCCGCTCTCGTAGGCCAGCACGCCCATGGCGCGGTTGAGCGGGGCGGGGTGGTCCACCATGTACGAGGCCCAGTCGCTGTACGCCTTGTCCAGCGCCTTGTCCGCGGGCGGGCCGCCCGTGCAGCCGTGGGACATACAGCTCTGGTACCACCACACCTTCGCGCGAGCGGGCAGCCGCGTGCGCGCGGTCGCGGCGTTGGCCACGGTGTGGCACGTCTGTGGCCCCTCGCGCGGGTAGAAGCAGTTGATGATGGGCGTGAGGATGTCCACCGAGCTCTGGAGCGCGGGGTCCAGCGCCGTGGTGACGAGCACGGGGATGGCGCCGCCCGCGTCGCGCACGCGCTTCGACTGCGCCTTCACCAGCGGGAAGTCCGCGGGCTTGGGCTCGTCCTTGGCGTAGAAGAAGAGCTGGGCCTTCCAGCCCTTGTCCTCGAAGTGCTTCTGGAAGGCGCGGTAGTACGCCGTCTTCTCCGCGTCCGTGGCGGCCTTGCGGTTGTCGCGCACGTCGGCCGTCGTGAAGCGCGCGCCGGAGGGCAGCGCGGTGCCGTCCAGGAAGGGCCCCATCTCCGCGTCGTACGCGGTCCAGTCCAGCACCGCGCGGCCGTCCTGGAACCGCACCGGCGGCGGGTCCATGCCCATGCCGTGCGCGCTCACGCGGTGCTCGAGGAGCGCCTTGCCGTACTCGCGCAGGAGCGCCTTCGCCTCCGGCGAGTCCGCCGGGATGCCGTGCCCCTTCGCGATGCTGTAGAGCGAGATGCCGAAGCTGTTGGGCAGGGACGACGTCGCGGGAAGCTCGAAGGGCTGCACCTGCACGGTGAACGGAACGGCCGGCAGCTCCTTCCCGTCCACCGCCGCGCTCAGGCTGCCCGTATAGGTGCCCGGGGCCTGCTTCCGGGGAACGCAGACCTCCACGTAGACGACCGTGGGATGTCTGGGATTGGCCGGCGCCGACAGCGGCACCAGCGCGTCGGGCCACGGGCCCGGCCTGCCCTCGCCGTTGGAGGGCGTCTTCACGTCCAGGTAGGCCTCGCGCCACGCGTCCACGGTGAGCGGCGCGCCGGGGCCCTTGAGGGCCAACGGCTGCATCGTCACGCGCGTCACGCCCTGTGGGAGCACCAGCTGCGTGCCCTCGCACTCGCCGCGGGCCGCGCTGAGGCGGGCCTCCTTCGCCCCCTTCGGCGTCGCGTCCGGCCGCACCTTCACCAGCGGCGACACCACCTGCACGCCACCCGGCGCGGCGGAAAGCGCCGCCGCCACTGCCCATGCCCAACCCACGCCCATGCCCCCTGCCTTCCCCTGGCTGGCGGACGACGCTTCAGTCGCCCGAGTTGTCCGCCCGGGCCACCGTCACCACGCGGCCCGGTTTGTAGTCCGTGAGCTCCGCCACGACGGTGCCCAGCGCGAAGTCCGCCTCGACGCGCACCGGCACGTGGTGCTCGTCCGCGCTGAGGTACGCGACCATGTCGCGCTTGGCGTCCAGCTTGCCCCCGAAGTCGGTCTGCACGCGCAGGCGGAAGACGTCGCGCGCGCCCGCGGGCGTCGTCACCCTCTCGCGGCCCTCCACCGTCGCGCGCAGGGTGAACTGCTTGCTGCCGGTGAACACCGGGTACGCGTAGGAGCGGCCCACCACCAGCTCCTGGCCGCGCAGCGCGAACGTCGCGCCCGCCACGTCCAGGGTGCCCGCGGACAGCGCGTGCTCCGTCTCGTGCGGCGGGTCGCTCTCCTTCTGCTTGATGACCTTCGCGCCGGCGCCATCCGCCGTGAGCTGGATGCGCTGGCGGCGGCGCTTGTGGTTCTCCTCCGAGTGCAGGTCGCTGCCCGTCACCCGTCCGGCGCCCGCGTCCCAGTACGTCACGAAGCGGCTCTTGATGGGGTAGACGCCCACCAGGTCGTCGGACTTCGCCGTGGCCACGATGGGCCACACGCGCTGGCCCCACTGCGTCATGGGCGCGCCCACCGTCACCGTCGCCGAGCCGGCCGTCAGCCCCAGGTACTTCACCCGGTACTGGGCCTGCTCCCCCGGGCCGAACGCCGCGCCGGGGGGCTCCTGGGCATGCGCCATCGTGGACCCCAAGAGGCCCACCACCGCCGCCGTGAACCCCCACCTGGACAGACCGCGCATCGGGTGTGCTCCCTTGCTTGCAAGTTAGGTGGCCGGCCCGTCCAAGCCAACCGTGCCGCGAAACCGCCCCTACCACCGGACATTTCCGGGACGGATGGCCGTGAGCCGGCATTCAATGCCGCCCGGCGGCCCTCCGGCCGGGCCTGGAAACGGCCGGCGGGAGACGGAGATGGCGGTCCGCAGGGGTACACGCCCGCGCCGGGCGCTGACAAATGGCGGACAGTCTCGCGCGCCCGCCTGCATGCCCGGCAAGGCACACACCGGGATGGCCGCCTGGTGCTAGCGTCCAGGCCCATGTCCAACGACTTCGTGTTCGCCGACGACGCCTTCGCCAAGGAAGGCGGCGCGGGCAGCGGCAGCCGCGAGTTCGACGAGTTCGACTGCCCGGGCTGCAACGCCAACAACCCCGTGGACGAGAAGTTCACCGACGGGGACGAGGTGCGCTGCAACTACTGCGGCTGTGAGTTCAAGGCGCTCGTCAACCAGGAGGGGAAGCTTCGGTTCCGGGAGCTCTGAGCGGGCCTCAGGCGCGCTCGCCGAAGATGGCGGTGCCCACGCGCACGGCGGTGGCCCCTTCCAGGATGGCCTGCTCGAAGTCGTGCGTCGTGCCCATGGACAGGGCCGCCAGCCCGTGCGCCGCCCCCAGCTCGCGCAGCCGGGCGAAGCCCTCGCGCATCCGCGCCACGTCGCCCGTGGGCGGCGGCAGCGCCATCAGCCCCACCACCTGGAGGTGGGGCAGCTCGCGCACCTTCGCCAGGAAGTCCCCCAGCGCGTCCGGGGTGAGCCCGTGCTTGGTGTCCTCGGCGCCCAGGTTGAGCTCCACGTAGCAGGGCAGGGGCGCCGACCCCGCCCTCCGCCTGGAGAGCTCCGTGGCCACGTCCAGCCGCTCCAGCGCGTGGAAGGCGTGCGCGACGCGGGCCACGTACTTCACCTTGTTCGTCTGCAGCGCCCCGATGGCGTGCCAGCGCAGGCCGTCCAGGTCCTTGAGCTCCTCGGCCTTGTCGCGCAGCTCCTGGGCGTAGTTCTCCCCGAAGTCGCGCTGCCCCGCGGCGTACGCCTCGCGGATGAGCGCCGCAGGTTTGAGCTTGGACACGGCCACCAGCGTCACCGAGGACTCCGGCCGCCCCGCGCTCGCGCAGGCCCTCGCCACGCGCTCGCGCACCCGCGCCAGGTTGTCCGCCACGCCGCTCATCGCCGGGCCTCCGTCTCCGTCCACGGCAGCGGCAGGCCCACGCGCTGGAGCAGCGCCAGCGTCTCCGCCAGCGGCAGGCCCACCACGTTGGAGGGGCTGCCGTCGATGCCCTGCACCAGGAAGCCGCCCTTGCCCTGGATGGCGTAGGCCCCCGCCTTGTCCAGCGGCTCGCCGGTGTCCGCGTACCAGGCGATCTCCTCCGCGGAGAGCGCGCGGAAGGTCACCTGCGTGCGCACCACCTGGGAGTCCCGGGCGCGGCCGGCCACGGCGATGCCGGTGAAGACCTCGTGCACCCGGCCGGACAGCCGGCCGAGCATCTCCCGCGCCTCCGCCGCGTCCCGGGGCTTGCCCAGGAGCTCCGACCCCAGGGCCACGGTGGTGTCCGCTGCCAGCACCCAGGCGTCCGGGTGTCGGGTGGCCACCGTGCGCGCCTTCTCCTCGGCCAGCCGGAGCACGTACCTGGACGCAATTTCTCCGGCGATTGGCGTTTCATCGATATCCGCGGCCGCCACCGTGAAACGGAGGCCCAGCTGGGCCAATAAATCCTTGCGCCGGGGCGAGGCGGAGGCGAGAACGAAGCGAGCGGTTGGATCCATGGGCGGGTGCGGGAGGTTTCGCGCTCGCGGGCCTTAGCAGACTTGCGCTCCAGAGGGCACCTCGATGAACCCCGCGGACCTCCTGTCGGCCATGAAGCGGACAGTGGAGCAGTTGGCCGCCTACAACGAGATGGCCAAGGCGCTGACCTCCACGCTGGAGCTGCGCGAAGTGCTGGCGCTGGTGATGCAGAAGGTCAGCGCGCTGCTCAAGCCGCGCAACTGGTCCCTCATCCTCCAGGACGAGCGCAGCGGAAAGCTCTACTTCGAGATCGCGGTGGGCGAGGGCGCCGAGGCCCTCAAGGCCCTCCAGCTGAGCCCGGGGGAGGGCATCGCCGGGGCCGTGTTCGCCTCCGGCGTCGCGCGGCTCGTCCACGACGTGGCCGGCGACTCCAGCTTCGCGCCCCGCTTCGACCAGGCCTCCGCCTTCCACACGCGCTCGCTGCTCGCCGTGCCGCTGGTGGCGCGCGAGCGGGTGCTGGGCGTCATCGAGCTGGTCAACGGCCCCACCGAGCCTGGCTTCACGCATGACGACCTCACCGCCCTGTCCGCCATCGCGGACTACGCGGCCATCGCCATCGAGAACGCGCGCAACTTCCGCCGCGTGCAGGAGCTCACCATCACCGACGAGCACACCGGCTGCTTCAACGCGCGGCACCTGCGCGCGCAGCTGGAGCAGGAGGTGAAGCGCTCGGCGCGCTTCCGCCACCCGCTGTCGCTGGTGTTCCTGGACCTGGACTACTTCAAGTCCATCAACGACCGGCACGGGCACCTGGTGGGCAGCGCCACGCTCAAGGAGGTGGGGGACCTGCTCATCAGCCTGGGCCGCCACAACCTGGACGCCGTCTTCCGCTACGGCGGCGACGAGTTCGCGGTGATGTTGATTGAGACGGACACGGAGGGCGCGCAGGTCATCGCCCAGCGCATCTGCGAGGCGTTCCGCGGCCAGCGCTTCCTGCGCGAGCAGGGGCTGGACGTGGCGCTCACCGCGAGCGTGGGGGTGGCCTCGTTTCCGAACCACGCCACCACGGCCACGGACCTCATCCGCGCGGCGGACTTCGCCATGTACGCGGCCAAGGGGCGGGGCCGGGACCGCATCGCGGTCGCCGAGGCCCCTTCGGCGGAGGGGGCCCCTCGCGAGGTCCCCTACGCCCGCTCCGGCGGGTGACTACCCCGCGGAGCCCAACACCGAGTCGATGGCCTCGTTGTTGATGTTGACGTTGCCGTTCTTCTTCAGCGACTTGAGGAAGGACTCCGTCAGCTCGATCTGCTTGGCCTGACGGGCCTGGGTGCGCAGCTCCTCCTTGCGCTTGTCGAAGCCCGCGGTGTCCGGCTTCTCGCGCTCCACCACCTGCGCGACGACGTTCGCGTCGCCCACGGTGAAGACCTCGTCCAGCACCGCCGGGCCGCTGGCCTCGAAGGTGGCCTTCACCAGCGCCGGCGCCGGGCCCAGGTGCGGCACGGAGTCACCCTGCGCGGTGAAGCTGTCCGTCTCCACGGCCTCCGGCTTGGTCTCCGCCTCGAAGCGCAGCAGCGCGGGCTGCTGGCCGGCGGGCACCGGGAACTGCTCCTTCAGGGACTTGCCGGCCTTCGCCGCCGCCAGCGCCTTCTCCGCCTCCGCCTTCGCCAGGCCCTTGGCCTGCTCCTGCTTGAAGAGCGTGGTGGCGATCTCGCCCTTCACGTCCTCCAGCTTCTTGGCCTGGGCGTCCTTCTTCTCCTCCACCTTCACCAGGTGCACGCCCAGCGCGGACTCCACCGGCTGCGTCACCTCCCCGGCCTTCAGGGCGAACGCCGCGTCCGCCAGCGCCGGGTCCCACGTGGTGCGCTCCACCCAGCCCAGCTCGCCGCCCTTCGCCTTGGTGGCGGTGTCGTCGCTGGTCTCCTTCGCCAGCGCGGCGAAGTCCTTGCCGCCGTCGAGCTGCTTGCGCAGCTCCTCCGCCCGGGCCTTCGCCTGGGCCTTCTGCTCGGGCGTGGCGTCCGGGGCGACCTTCACGAGGATCTGACGGGCGCGGATCCGCTCCGGCACGTTGTAGACGAAGCTGTTGGCCGAGTAGTAGTCGGCGATCTCCTTCTCGTGAGACTTCTGGAACGCCGCGAGCTGCGCGGCCGTGGGCGCGGGGACCTTGTCCGCGAACATCGTGGGCAGGAAGCGGGCGAACACCAGCTTCGCCTGGTTGCCTTCCTTCTCGTAGCGGGCGCGGACCTCGTCGTCCGACACCACGGCGCCCGTGCGCACCACGTCCAGCATCTTCTGGGCGGCCAGCTGGTGGCGCAGCTCCTGCTCGTACTCCTGCGGCGTGCGGCGGTAGTAGTCGCGCAGCACCTGCTGGTAGCGGGCGAAGTCGAACGCGCCCTCCTTGGAGTGGAAGTCGGTGTTCTCGTGGATGATCTTCCGCAGCTCCTCATCCGACGGCGCGATGCCGTGGCGCTCCGCCGACTGGGCGAGCAGCTCCGCGTTCACCAGCCGGTCGAGCACCTGCTTGTCCAGGCCGAACTGGCGGGCGACCGACTCCGGGATGGGCTGGCCCTGCGAGCGCAGGAAGTTCATCTGCCGCGACCAGGCCATGCTGAAGTCGCGCAGGGGGATCTCCTTGCCATTCACCGTCGCGACCGCGCCGGCGCCGGGCGCCTGGCCGCCGCCGCTCGAGCCGAACCCGTTGCTGCCAGGGCCGAACTGGAGCGTGAACACCACGGCGATGCCGATGATGAACAGGAGGGAGAAGACCTTCCGGGGATTCAAACCGTCCATTGTCGTCACTTCACGGTCGGAAGCGCCCGCGAAGCACCTTGCGGAAGGTCTCGCGGCGCCGTGTTGTTGGTAGCCCGGCCGGTGGGGATGCTTGGGTGTCAACACCCCCTCATCCGGGCCTTGACTGCGTAGGACAACAGACCGGAAAATGCAAGCGATTCAGCCAGCTTAGCCCGACCCTCTCCCCCCTTCCACCCGCGTCTTCCGCCCACCCCGGGAAAGCCCCCGTCCGTGCTGTCTCTCCTCAAGCGGTACCGCCGCTTCCTCCTCGTGGCCGCCCTCCTGTTGTACCCGCTCGGCGCCTTCCTGCTGGGCGGGCGGCGGGGCCGCGACCCGAACTTCGTCGACCGGGGCGTCATCGCGCTCACGGCCCCCGTGCAGCAGGGGCTCACCGCCGGCATCGACGGCGCCGTGGCCGCGGTGCGCAACTACCTGGACCTGCGCGGCGTTCGTCAGGACAATGACGCGCTGCGGCTGGAGAACATGCAGCTGAGGGCGACGGTGCAGGCGCTGGGGGAGACGCGCTCGGAGAACGGGCGGCTGCGGAAGCTCCTGGCGTACGCGGAGGCCGTGCCCGGGCCGGAGATTCCGGCGCGGGTGGTGGGCGTCAACCCGGTGGCGAAGCTGCTGTCGGTGCGGATCAGCAGCGGGGAGAAGGACGGGGTGTTCCGGGGCATGTCGGTGGTCACGCCGGACGGCATCGTCGGGCAGGTCATCCGGTCCACGGGCGGCTACGCGGACGTGGCGCTGGTGACGGACCCGCAGAGCCGGGTGGCGGTGCGGGTGCAGCGCTCCCGGGCGCGGGGCACGGCGGCGGGCGCGGGCAACGGCCCCCTGACGCTGGAGAACATGCTGCGCACGGAGGACGTGGAGGACGGCGACCTCATCATCACCTCCGGCACGGACGGCATCTATCCTCCGGGGCTGGTGGTGGGGCGGGTGACGCAGCTGGAGAAGAAGGAGCACGGCATGTTCCAGGGCGCGGACATCACGCCCGCGGTGGACACCAGCCGGCTGGAGGAGGTCCTGGTGGTGGGCAGTCCGTACAGTGAGATGACCGCCACCGGCGGGGCCGCCGCGGAGGGCACGCAGAAATGAAGTTCCTGGTGACCGTCATCCTGGCGCTGGTGCTCCTCACGCTGGAGTCCGTGTTCGTCCAGCAGGCGGGGCTGGTGCTGGGCCGCGTGGACGTCACGGTGGTGCTGGTGGCCTTCCTCGCGCTCCGGGCGAGCCTCACGGAAGGGGCGTGCTCGGCCTTCGCGGTGGGCTACCTGCTGGACCTGATGAGCGGCCAGCCCACGGGCCTGTTCACCTTCCTCGCGGTGTTCACCTTCCTGGTGGGCCGGCTGGTGGCGTCGTTCGTGGACGTGCGCGGGCCGGTGGCCTTCGCGCTGTTCGCCATGGGCGCGGACCTGGGCCACGGCCTGTTGTCCACGTTCTTCACCTGGCTCACGGTGAAGGACGGCTCCACCGCGCCGCTGCTCTCCGGCATGCCGGTGCAGCTGGCGCTCACGGGCGCGGCGGCGCTGCTCCTCTTCCCCCTGTTCAAGCGGTTCGAGGTGGCGCAGGAGCGCCCGGCGGGGTTGCTCCGTTGACGCCTCCGACCATTGGCAACACCACGCCGGGCCGGGACCTGAAGCGCCGCTTCCTGTGGCTGGGCCTGGCCATGTCGCTGGGCCTGGTGGCGCTGGCCATCCAGCTCTACCGGCTCCAGCTCATCCGCCATGAGGAGTACGCCGCCAAGAGCGTGGCGAACTTCGTGAAGGAGGTGCGCCTGCGCGCCGACCGCGGCGTCATCAAGGACGCGCGCGGCACCATCCTGGTGGACAGCCGCCCCTCCTTCGACGCCTTCGTCACGCCGGCCTTCTGCACGGACTGCTTCGAGCAGGTCATCCCGCGCCTGGCGGAGCTGCTCCAGTGGGACGCGGAGCAGCGCAAGAAGATTGAAGACCTCATCCGCGCCAGCCGCCGCAACGCGCCCTTCCAGCCGGTGCCGGTGCGCGTGGACCTGACCCGGGATGAGTACGACCGGCTCAACGCCCGGCGCGACATCCTGGACGGCGTGGAGGTGGTGCCCGTGCCGCACCGCAACTACCGCGCGGAGACGGTGCTGTCGCACGTGCTGGGCTACATGAACGAGATCACCCAGGAGGAGCTGGAGCGCCTCAACGCGGATGGCGCGAAGTACGCCCTGGGGGACTACATCGGCCGGCGTGGCCTGGAGCGCTACTTCGAGTCCAAGCTGCGCGGTCGGGACGGCGTGCGCAAGGAGGTGGTGAACGCGCGCGGCCAGACGATTGAGGAGCTCAACGTCATGCTGGGGGAGAACGCGGTCATCCCCCCCACGGCCGGCAGCAACGTGGTGCTCTCCATCGACATGCGCCTGCAGGAAGAGGCGGAGCGCGCGTTCCCGGGCGTGACGGGCGCGGTGGTGGCCATCGACGTGAACACCGGCTTCATCAAGGCGCTGGTGTCCCGCCCCGGCTTCGACCCCAACCTGCTCACCGGCCGCGTGACGCCGGCGCAGATGGCCACGCTGGCGCGCGACCCCCTCCACCCGATGATCAACCGCGTGGCCGCGGAGCACTACAGCCCGGGCTCCACCTTCAAGGTGGTCTCGCAGCTTGCCGCCTTCAAGTCCGGCCTGTTCCGGCCGGAGACGGTGGTGAACTGCACCGGCGGCTACCGGCTGGGCGCGCGCGTGTGGCGCTGTCACAAGGAGAGCGGCCACGGGCCCCTGGACGCCAAGGGCGCCATGAAGGCGTCGTGCGACTCATGGTTCTACAAGGTGGCGGACACCATCGGCCTGGACCCCATCGCGGAGATGGGCAAGTCGCTGGGCCTGGGGCGTCCCACCGGCATCGGCGTGGTGGCGGAGGTGCCGGGCATCATGCCGTCCACCGCGTACCACGACAAAGCCTCGCCGGGTGGCTACACCAAGGGCATGGCGCTCAACAGCGCCATGGGGCAGGGCGACGTCAACGTGACGCCGCTGCAACTGGCGCTGGTGTACGCGGCCGTGGCCAACGGCGGGAAGCTCTACAAGCCGCAGCTGGTGCAGCGGCTGGAGAACCTGGATGGCCAGGTGATGGAGGAGTTCAAGCCGGAGGTGGTGTCCAAGGTGGACATCAACCCCACGCACCTGAAGACCATCGTGGAGGGCCTGGAGGCGGTGGCGCAGGAGCCCGGGGGCACCGCGTACCGCGCGAAGCTCAAGTCGGGCCTGCCCCCGGACTTCCTGGTGGCGGCCAAGACAGGCACCGCGCAGGTGACGCGCATCGGCGCGGTGCGCCTGAAGACGCACCAGATGAGCTACTTCGAGCGCGACCACGCCTGGTTCGCCGGCTTCGCGCCCGCGGACAAGCCGGAGCTGGCCGTGATCGTGCTCAACGAGCACGGCGGCCACGGCGGCGTGGACGCGGCGCCCACGGCGCTGGCCGTGATGAAGAAGTACTTCGAGCTGAAGGCGCAGGACGCCACGTCGCCGCCGCCCCGCGCCAACCAGCCCTACACGCCGTCGCTGCCGCCGGCGCCCAGCCTGGATGAGGCGGCGCTCACCCGCGCCGTGGTGCCGCCCCCCAGGGTGAACCTGCCCGGAGAGCCCATCCAGCCGCCCTCGGAGACCGGAGACGACAGTGCAACTGCGGATTGAGCGCCGGATGATGCCCCACGTGCCGTGGGGGCTCATCGTGTGCGTGCTGGGGGTGTGCTTCCTGGGCCTCTGGAACCTGGCGTCCGCCGCCCGGCCCCCCATGGCGCCCGTGTGGACCAGCCAGGCGCTCTACGTGGCCGTGGGCATTGGCGCCGTGCTGATGGTGTGTCTGGTGGACTACCGCTGGATCCAGCGGATGGCCTTCCCCATCTACGTGCTCAACATCCTGTCGCTCTTGGCGCTGCGCGTGGTGGGGCACACCGCCAAGGGCGCGGAGAGCTGGTTCGTCATCGGCCCGTTCCGCCTGCAGCCCGCGGAGTTCATGAAGATTGGTGTCGTGCTGATGCTGGCCAAGGTCTACCACGACGACTTCCAGCCCAATCAGCCGTCCTACGGCCTCGTGCGCCTGTGGAAGCCTGTGCTGGTGGTGATGGTGCCTTTCGTGCTGGTGCTGGTGCAGCCGGACCTGGGCACCGCGCTGATGATCTTCCTGTCCTCCGGCACCGTCATCCTCTTCGGCAAGGTGCGCTGGTACCTGGCCGCCACGCTGGTGGCGGGCCTGCTGGTGGGCGGCCTCATCATCTGGAACGACTACGTCCGGGAGATGCCCGAGCCGCGCACCACCCTGGTGCGCCACTTCCTCAAGAAACATCAGAGCCAGCGCATCTCCGGCTGGTTGGACCCCGAAGCAGACCTGCGCGGCAGCGGCTATCACGCCGCGCAATCCAAGATCGCCGTGGGCTCCGGCGGCCTCACCGGCAAGGGCTGGCGCGAGGGAACCCAGACAGGCCTGCGCTTCCTGCCGGAGCAGCACACGGATTTCATCTTCTCCGTGTGGGCCGAGGAGCACGGCTTCTTCTCCTGTCTCCTGTTGCTCCTGTTCTACGGCGGCATCTTCATTCTCGGGCTGGGCGTGGGCTTCAACGCGCGAGACCGTTTTGGAGCGTTCGTCGCGGTGGGGGTGGTGGCCACACTTTTCTGGCAGGTGTTCGAAAACATCGGCATGGTCATCGGCCTGTTGCCGGTGACGGGCATCACGCTGCCCCTCATGAGCTACGGCGGCTCCTCGATGCTGTCGGTGATGTTGTGCATCGGGCTGCTGGTGAACATCAGCATGCGCCGTCACATGTTCTGACGGCCGCGGAGGCTCCGATGGTGGTCCAGAGGAAGGGTGCGACGACGGTGAAGGCGGCCGCGGCGGTTCGCGGGCAGGAGCGCGCGCAGGCGGCCCGGCCGTACGCTCCACCCGTGGGCACGACGCGCACCGCCGCGCCCGTGCCCGGGGGCGCGCCCCGCATCGAGATGAACCAGGGGGAGCCGGAGCACCGGCACTTCCCTCGCGCGCAGCTGGCCACGCACTTCGACCTCTGGGTGGAGGACGACGCGGGCGGCCGGCGCTTCTCCGCCGGGCTCACGTCCGTGAACGTGAGCGTCAGCGGCGCCTTCCTCGCGAGCACCTTCTTCCTGCCCATGGGCACGGTGGTGCGCACGCGCTTCGCGCTGGAGG
>JAFADT010000549.1 GCA_023424585.1 Pseudomonadota bacterium | reverse complement strand
GCTGCCCCGCTGCGTCTTCGTCATCGACCCGAAGAAGGAGCACATCGCCATCCACGAGGCCACCCGCCTGGGCATCCCGGTGATTGGCCTGGTGGACACCAACTGCGATCCGGACGGCATCGACTTCGTCATCCCGGGCAACGACGACGCCATCCGCTCCATCAAGCTCTTCACGTCGAAGATCGCGGACGCGTGCCTCGAGGGTGCGGCGCGCTACCGCGCGTCCGGCGCCGCCGAGCGCGACGAGCAGGAGGAGCGCGAGGGTCGTGATGACCGCGGCGACCGCCGCGATGACCGCCGGGGCCCGCGCCGTGGCGATCGCGGCGACCGCCGCGACGACCGCCGGGGCGGTGGTGACCGTGGCGGCGACCGCCGCGGCCCCGTCGTGGAGATGAAGGGCAGCGCGGCCACCTCCACCGAGCAGGCGCCCGAGGGCGGCGAGGCCACGCCGGCGGAGTAACCGCCCGCGCCTCATCGCTTCCTCACGCAGCTTCCGGAGTCGGCCGGGCGGCACCTCTCAAGGCCCGCTGTCCGGCCGCCTCCGTTTTTGTTCCAGCGGTTTTCCCCTTGAACTCAGGCCTCCGCCCCCGGTGCACGTCGCCAGGCTCGGAGCAGACGAAGAAAGAGGCACGACATGGCTGAAATCACCGCCCAGATGGTGAAGGACCTCCGTGAGCGCACCAACGCCGGCATGATGGACTGCAAGAAGGCGCTGGCCGAGTCCGGTGGCGACTTCGAGAAGGCCGAGGAGTGGCTGCGCAAGAAGGGCATCGCCAAGGCCGCGGGCAAGGAAGGCCGCGTCGCCGCCGAGGGCATCGTCGGCACCTACGTCCACGGCGGCCGCATCGGCGTGCTGGTGGAGGTCAACTGCGAGACGGACTTCGTCGCCCGCAACCCGGACTTCCAGGAGCTGGTGAAGGACGTGGCCATGCAGATCGCCGCGGCCAGCCCCAAGTACGTCCGCCGTGAGGAGGTCCCCTCCGAGGCGATGGAGAAGGAGAAGGAGATCCAGCGCGAGCTGCTCAAGCAGCAGGGCAAGCCCGAGGCGATGCTGGAGAAGATCCTCGTGGGCAAGATGGAGAAGTACTACGAGGGCGTCTGCCTGGTGGACCAGCTCTGGGTGAAGGACGACAAGAAGAAGGTCGGCGAGATGATCAACGAGCGCGCCGCCAAGATTGGCGAGAAGGTCTCCGTGCGCCGCTTCGCCCGCTTCGAGGTGGGTGAGGGCATCGAGAAGAAGAAGGACGACCTGGCCGCCGAGGTCGCCAAGACGCTGGGCCAGGCGTAGCGCCTCCGTCCCTTCCGCCTCACCCTGGGGCCGCGCGCCTGGGGCTCTCTCCCTCGCGGGAGGGGCGCCGGGAACGCGGCCCTTGGTATTCCGTGACCCGCGTCCCGCGCGTCCGTCCGCCCGGCACCGGACGGTGCGGCGCGCGTCACGACTTCCGTCGTTGCTTGGGCGCGGGGCGGGGGATAGAAGCGGACGCGTATGTCCGAATCCACCTCTCCCTACAAGCGCATCCTCCTCAAACTGTCGGGCGAAGCCCTGATGGGCGAGGGGAAGTACGGCATCCACCCGCCCACCCTCACGCGCATCGCGGAGGAGGTCGCGGAGCTGTCCAGGACGGGCCTGGAGATCGCGATCGTCATCGGCGGCGGCAACATCTTCCGCGGCGTGGCGGGCGCGACGGAGGGCATGGACCGCGCGAGCGCGGACTACATGGGCATGCTCGCCACCTGCATCAACTCCATGGCGCTGCAGGACGCGCTGGAGAAGCAGGGGCTGAAGACGCGCGTGCAGTCCGCCATCAAGATGGAGCAGATCGCCGAGCCGTACATCCGCCGGCGCGCCGTGCGGCACCTGGAGAAGGGCCGCGTCGTCATCTTCGCCGCGGGCACGGGCAACCCGTACTTCACCACCGACACGGCCGCGTCGCTGCGCGCGATGGAGATCAACGCGCAGGTCATCCTCAAGGCCACCAAGGTGGACGGCGTCTACAACGCGGACCCGAAGAAGGACCCGTCCGCGAAGCGCTACCGGACGCTCACGTACATGGACGTCCTCAAGCAGAACCTCAACGTGATGGACTCCACGGCCATCTCGCTGTGCATGGACAACAAGCTGCCCATCATCGTGTTCGACCTGGGCACGCGCGGGAACATCCAGCGCGCCGTCACGGGCCACGGCGAGTTCGGCACCGTCGTCGGCGCTTCCGAGACGGTCTGGGCCTGAGACCCCCGAGCAGGACACGACCGAGACACACCCACTTCTGACAGGAGACGCACAATGGCTGACGCCGCCGCGGAACTGAAGAGCCGGATCGACAAGTCGGTGGAGGACCTCAAGAAGGAACTCACCAAGGTGCGGACCGGCCGCGCGAACACCAACATCCTGGACGGCATCAAGGTGAACCAGTACGGCACGCCCACGCCGCTCAACGGCGTGGCCAGCATCAGCGCGCCGGAGCCCCGCCTCATCGTCATCAAGCCCTGGGACAAGGGCGTGCTGAAGGACATCGAGAAGGCCCTTCGCGAGGCGAACCTGGACGTCAACCCGATGAACGACGGCGAGATGATCCGCCTGCCGTTCCCTCCGCTCACCGAGGAGACGCGCAAGAAGATCGCGAAGCAGGTGAAGGAGAAGGGCGAGGAGCACAAGGTCGCCATCCGCAACATCCGCCGCGACGCGAACGAGGCCCTCAAGGCCCAGCTGAAGGACAAGAAGATCACCGAGGACGACCTCAAGCGCCGCACGGACGAGGTCCAGAAGGCGACCGACGCCGGCATCAAGCAGGTGGACGACCTGGTCTCCAAGAAGGAGAAGGAAGTGATGACGGTCTGAGCCGTCCTCACGTCGGGCCCGTGGCCGGGCGCCACGGGTCCGCACCGGGCTTCACCCGGGGCCCTCGGCGAAGGCCCGGGCGGGCGCTCAGGATGGGTAGACGAGCGCTTCGCCGGTGAGGTGCTTCACCACGTCCGAGACGAAGGCGAACAGCTCCAGCCCCTTGCCCTTGTCGTCCTTCCAGGCGCGGGTGGCGTCGTCGTGGCTGAAGTGGATGCCCTGGCCCTGGCCGGCCACCCAGATCTGCCAGACGGCGCGCTGGGTGTTGATGATGCACTTCTCGCCGGAGGCGGCCGTGAGCGTCACCTTGTCCCCGGTGGCTTCGGCTTCCAGCACGTCCGGGTCGAAGGCGTCCGCGGCCGCCAGGATGCGCTTGAACGCGGCGGCCACGAGCGAATGGTAGCGGGCTTCATCCATCATGGCCGCGCTTCCGGACGTCACTGGATGACGTCGAGGACCTGCTGGCCGGGGGCGGCGTAGAACAGGAACTTCAGGTGCTGCGCCGGGGGGTTCTCCCCCTTCTCGCCGGGCACCTGGTCTTCGGTGGTGCTGGGCGTGTCCGGCCACTCCATGGCGATGACCGTGCCCGGGTTCACCGGCTTGGGGAAGGACTGCATCCCTAGCAGGTGCGCCGCGAGCGCGCCCATGGAGGGCTGGTGGCCCACCAGGACGAGGTTCTCGTCGGAGTACTCCTTGAGGACGGGCTCCACGGCGCCCACCGGCATGTCCGGCAGGAGGCAGCGGTGCACGCGCAGGAGGCCTTCATGCTTCACGGAGTTGGAGAGGATCTGCGCCGTCTGCACCGTGCGCACCAGCGGGCTGGTGAGGATGAGGCTGATGGGCCCCATGCGCTCCGACAGCGACGCGAAATGCGCGGCGACATTCGTACGGGCCTTCGCGGTCAGCGCGCGCGCCTCGTCGCCGAGACCCTCGGGGATCTCCGCGTCCGCATCGCCGTGCCTTACCAGGAAAATCCTCAAAGTCCCTCCACCGGTCGCGACAAGACCGCGGTTCGTACATGACCGTGGCCCGGTTGGTCAAAGGTAATGAGGCGAATGTTCAGTGCCCGGAACAGCCTGCCCGTGGGGGGCGTTTCGGGAACCGCCGCTCGCGGGGGCCGGCCGGAGCATACACTGGCCACCCATCGGCGTTCACGGGAGGTGGCATGCGCAAGTCGTGGGGGTTTCTGGCCGTCTTTCTGGCCCTGTCCGCGTGTCGCAAGGACGCGGCGGAGGGGGCCCCGGAAGGGGCGGATGACGCCAGGGGGACGGTCGCCCGGCCGGAGGGCGGGGAGGGTGGGGAGGACGTCCCGGCCGAGCCCTACGCCCTGACGCAGGCCAAGCTGGAGGCCTACGTGGGCTATCAGCGCAAGATGCTGGAGGTGTACGGGTCGCTGATGCGAGGCCTCCAGGACATGGGGCCGCTGCTGGACGCCGGCACTCCCCAGGCGATGGAGAAGGCGAAGAGCGGCCTGAAGCTCATCGAGCGCAAGGCGCAGGCGGAGGCCGACGCGCGCCAGGCCGCGGGGCTGTCCACGGAGGAGGTCAACCGCATCGCGGAGGTGGTCACCGCCGTCATCAGCCAGCGGCAGATGGGCCGCACGCTCCAGTACGAGGAGGAGCTCAAGAAGCTGGAGGCGCTCCAGGCCCGCATGCCGGAGGAGCAGCAGAAGGAGCTGGCGCCGCAGGTGGAGTCCATGCGCCTCCAGGTGGAGGCCTTCCAGAAGCTGCCGGAGGCGCGCCGCGAGTTCGGCGACGCCAACGTGGACGTGGTGCTGTCTCGCGAAGCGGACCTGACGAAGAACTACCAGGACATGCTCAAGGCCTTCGCGGGCGTGCGGCGGTAGCTGCACTTGCTTGAGGTGCGCGGGAGCGTTCAGCGCGCGCAGGTCGCGGGGCTTCCGGAAGGTGGACCTGGGGGAGGGGGACTGTCGTCGTGGCGTGTCGCTTGGAGGCAGGGCGCTTGGGGCCTGGACGCCCCCTGTGCAATGGACGCCATGGGCCGGATTTGTTCCGGCCGCCGTGTTGAGGCGGTAGGCCCCAGCGGCTACGGTGCGCCGCCATGATGGACAACGCCGCTCGCCGTGCCTCCGAACCGCACCTGGCCCCCGTGCCGGACGCCTGCTACCTGTGCAAGGGGCGGCGCCTGCGGCTGCGTCACCGGGCGCGCGGGGGGACCTCCTCCGAGGGCGCGGCGGCCTACAACTGCACGTCCTTCGGCCACCGGAGCCACCCGCCCATCTGGGGCTGCGAGGACTGCGGGATGATGTTCCAGTGGCCCCTGCAGTCCCCGGACGCGCTGCTCCAGGCGTACCAGGACGTGGAGGATCCGCTCTACGTCGCGGAGAAGGACAACCGCTACCACACCTTCCGCCGCGTGCTGCGCGAACTGGGGCCCGCCCAGGGCCGCACGCTGCTGGATGTGGGGGCCTACTGCGGCTACTTCCTGGACGTGGCGCGCGAGGCGGGCTTCCGCCCGGAGGGCCTGGAGCTGTCGCGCTGGGCCGCGGGCAACGCGCGGAGCCTGGGGTTCACGGTGCACGGCCTCCCCTTGCGGGAGCTGGCGGCGAAGGGGCTCCAGTACGACGTGGTGACGCTGTGGGACGTGGTGGAGCACTTCGCGGATCCGCGCGAGGAGCTGAAGGCGGCGCTCAAGCTGGTGCGGCCCGGTGGTCGCATCTACCTGTCCACCATCGACGCGGGCAGCCTGCTGGCGCGGCTGATGGGCGGGCAGTGGCCGTGGCTGATGGACATGCACCTCTTCTATTTCGGCCGCCGCACCCTGGCGACGCTGCTGGAGGAGGTGGGCTTCCACGTCACGGACGTCCGGACGTACACGCACATCATCTCCGCGGACTACCTGTTGCGGAAGGTGGGGGCGAGCTTCACGCCCGCGGCGCCGGCGCTGGAGCTGCTGCGGCGGGGTGTGCCGTCCAGCTGGTCCATCCCGTTCAACCTGGGCGACAACATGCTGATGGCCGCCGAGCGGCCCCTCTGAGCCATCCCCCCGCGCCTATGTCCCCCCTGATGCGGCGGGTGCTGCACCCGCTGGTGCTGCTCACGTTCTTCGCGCTGTCGGCGTTCCACACCTGGCCGCTCGTGTCCCAGATGCAGGGACACGTGATGGGCGGACGCGAAGACGTCTACATGAACATGTGGCACCTGTGGTGGATGCGGCAGGCCCTCTGGGTGCAGCCGCAGAACCCGTTCTTCGTGCCGTTCCTCCACTGGCCCCTGGGGGCGGAGCTGTACTGGCACACGCTCGCGCCGGCGAAGACGCTGTGGGGCGTGGTGCTGCTGCCGTTCATGCCGGTGGAGACGGCGTACAACGTGGTGCTGTTCGGCTCGTTCGTGCTGACGGGCTACACGTCGTGGCTGCTCTTTCGCTACCTGCTGGAGCGCGCGGGCCACGGGCCCTGGCTCGCGGCGGCGGCGGCGCTGGCGGGCGCGTGCGTGTTCAACTTCTCGCGCTACCACCTCACCCACGCGACAGCGCACCTGAACCTCTCCGCGCTGGAGGGGCTGCCGCTCTACCTGCTCTGCTTCTTCCGCTGGCTGGACGAGGGCAAGCGCAAGTGGCTGGTGGGGCTGGCGCTGTGCGCGTTGTACGTGTTGCTGTGTGACTACTACTACCTCGTCTACATCGCGCTCTTCTCGCTCCTGTGGGTGGTGGCCGAGCGGTGGAGGCGGGGGCCGCTCCTGTCCGTGGACACGTGGAGGGATCCGCTCGTGCGCCGGGCGGCGGCGGCGGGGCTGGCGGCGGGGCTCGCGTGCGTGCCGCCCATGGTGCCGCTGCTCCTGCATGCGTTCCCCGCGCCGCTGCAGATCCACCACGGCGACTCGGACTACTTCTCGGACCTGTATTCGTTCTTCATCCCGGACACGCGCTCGACGTGGATGACGTCGCTGCCCGCGGAGGCGCGTGAGTTCTCCCAGAACCTCATGCGGGTGAAGATGTCGACCAACGCGGAGGAGACCGGCAACTTCCTGGGCTGGGTGACGCCGCTGCTGGCCGTCTTCGCGCTGTGGCGGGGCGTGCCGGAGGGGCGCCGCTGGGTGGGGCTGGGGTTGGGCTTCGCGGTGCTGTCCATGGGCACGGTGCTCAACATCGGGCTGGAGGACCGGGTGTCGCCGGTGGTGCTGCTCATCGGCGCCCTGGTCGCTGTGGCGCTGGTGCCCGCGTGGCGGGGGCGGGTGTGGCGGCGGGACGTGCTGCTGCTCCTGGCGCTGGCCGTCTTTCTGTCGCTGTCGGAGCCGCTGACGGCGTTCGGCGTGCCGCTCAAGGTCCAGATCCCCATGCCCTACGTGGTGTTCAAGCACGTGGTGCCGCTGTTCTCTCGCGGCGGCATGCCGGTGCGCTTCGTGCTGCTCACGTTCCTCTCGCTGGCGGTGCTGGTGGCGTTCGCGGCGGCGCACGCGGGCGCGTGGGCCGGCCGGCGTGACGCGCGGCTGGGCGTGGCGGTGGCGCTCGCGGTGGCGCTGGTGCCGAACGTGGAGTACCGGGGTCTCCAGATGCAGGTGCCTCGGCTTCCCAGCCTGCCGCCGGTGTTCGATGAGATCCGCGACGCGCCCATGCCGGCGGCGGTGCTGACGGACAACGTGATGGGGCAGTGGGAGCAGCTCTATCACGGCAAGCCGGTGTCCTACGCCCGGCTGTCCCGGCTGCCGGTGCGGGAGGCGGCGCTCGTGGGCTCGCGGCTCATCCGCGCGGCGGAGGGGATGCGCAACGCGTTTGGCGTCGTCACGGCGGAGGAGCGCGAGTCGATGCGGCGCTACCTGAAGGAGCACCACTTCAAGTGGTACGTGACGCACTACTTCCACCCCATCCGTCACGCGTTCATCACGGACGAGCTGGGGGGCGAGCTGGTGCATCAGGACAGCTTCGTCACCGTGTACCGCTTCCCGGACGTAGACCCCTGAGCGCGGTCGCGGTGCTGCGTGTTCGTGCGCGGCGCCCGCGACCCGGGCCGCCGCGCGGCGGAGGCCCTTGGGACGAGCGTTGCCGCCCGGGGGCATCGTGCCCGAACGCTCAGCCCTTCTTCGGTCCGCCGCGCTTCGAGCGTGCGCCGCGTGGGGCGCGGGCGTTGGGGCGGGATGCGCCTTCCGACCGAGGCAGTTGCTCGCGAGGGGACTTCGCGGCCCGCGCGTTCTTGGCGTGGGTGGGTTTCGCCGGGCGCTGGCGTTCGTCCTTCGTCGCTGGCTTGGGGGACGCGCCGAGGTCGGTGCTCTGGGGCGCTGGCGGACGGCCTTGCTCCGCGGTCTCGGTGAGGGGCGCCGAAGGCATGGATGCAGGCGGCGGCTTCGGGGGGCGGACCTGCTCCTCACTCCGCGGCTCCGATGGACGGCCGTAGGCGATGTCCGGTGGCGGCTTGGGCGGACGGCCGTGCGCGCCATGTGAGGGCTTCGGTGGCCGGCCTTGCCCGGCATTGGCCGGCTTCAGCGGACGTCGCTGCTCCTCGCGCGGGGGCTTCGGTGGCCGGCCTTGCTCAGTCCCCGCCGACTTCGGCGGACGTCCGAACTCGATGGCGGGGAGGGCCCTCTCCCTGGGGGGCAGGCCTTCTTCCTCGTCGTCAGGCAGGTGGGACGCGGGCCGGCCGTGGCTGATGGCCGGGGGCGGCCTCGGCGGCCTGGGGGCTTCCGGCGGTGGTGCCTTCGCGGCCTGGGCCCTCAGCGTGTCCACCTCCCGGCGCAGCCGGAGGACCTCCGCGGAGAGCTGGGCGTACGAGTCCCGCACCAGGCCGTTGAACACGCGCTGCCGCCCCAGGGTTTCGTTGATCAGCACCTGGCACGTCTTGCGGAACGCCCACTTGGCCAGGAGCACCGCCTGCCCCATGCCCGCGCGGTGCGTGTGCAGCGGCAGGGCCCGCGTCGTGTCCGCGTTCTCCTCCAGCGCGTGCATGTTGAACGACAGCGGATCCACGCGCGGCTCGACGCCGTCCTCCGGCACCTCCGCCGGCTCCGACGTGGGCAGCCCGCGCACGCGCAGCCGCTCCTCGATGCGGGCCATCAGGGCCCCCGTGGGAATGTCCCGTCCGAGCAGCTTCATCGGTGTGTCTCCTCCACGATGCGCGCCATCTCCTCCCGGTACATCGCGACCACCTGGGGCCACGTGTGCCGCTGCGCGTAGATGCGGGCCCGCTGGCCCATCGCGTCCCGGGCTTCACCCACTTCGCGCAGCCCTTCGATGAACGACGCCAGCCCCCGGTACACCCGGCCCGCGCCACTGCGCTCCACCTGTCCCACCAGCACGTCCGACTTCCCGTTCACCAGCACCGGCGTCCCCTGCGCGAACGCCTCCAGCGTCAGCAGCGAGAGGCTCTCGAACTTCGACGGCACCACCACCGCCAGGGCTCCCGCCAGCGCGTCGTGCTTGTCCTGTTCAGAAATGCGCCCCACGTGCCGCACGCCGTCGCCGCTCACGTCCATGTGCGCCTCGCCCGCGAGCACCAGCTCCGGCGCGTCCTGGTAGCGCGTCCGCAGCTTGCGGTGGAACTTCAAGAGCTCCGGCACGCCCTTGCCCGGCTCCAGCCGGCCCACGTAGAGCAGGTAGCGGCCGTGCACGCCGTACTTCGCCCGGAAGCGGTCCGGCACCGCTGGCAGCGCGTCCACGCCCACGCCCACCACGCGCGCCCGCGCATGGGCCGGGTGGAAGCGCCCGATCATCTCCACCTCCTCCGGCGTGTTGCACATCAGC
Source organism: Pseudomonadota bacterium (assembly GCA_023424585.1). Taxonomy (GTDB): domain Bacteria; phylum Myxococcota; class Myxococcia; order Myxococcales; family Myxococcaceae; genus Corallococcus. Next base: position 11,181 of record JAFADT010000549.1, on the reverse strand, counting down.
ACCCGGGGCCGGTTGAACACGTCCCCGTAGACGCCGAAGCGGATGGGCGGCTCGTCGTGCGCGGTGGGCACCAGCATCGCGCGGTCCGCCACCAGCGGCACCCCCCACGCCGTGGGCGCGTAGAGGTACGTGAAGAACAGGTAGCCGTCGTACGCGTCCTGCGTGGTGGCCAGGTGCTCCAGGAGCCCGGGGCTCAGCGGGCCCTGCTCGGCCACCCACTGCTCCTCGCGCAGCCGCTCGTTGCCATGGCCGAACAGCTTGCGCGACAGGCCGTTGAACGCGTGGATGTTGCGCCGGCGGGTCACCGGGAAGCGCAGCACCTTCACCCGGCCCACCCGCTCCTCGCCGGGCGGGAAGGTGTTCTCCCACGTCTGGTGGTTCTTCGCGCAGGTCGTCACCACCGTGAGGTCCCAGTGCGGCGCCAGGCGCTCCGCCACCTGCGCGGCGTGGCTCTCCGCGCCGCCCGTCACCTCGCCGTAGCGCTGCACCACCAACGCCACGCGCGGCCGCTTCGCGGGGGCCTTGCGCGGACGGCGCGGCGGCGCCACCACGCCCTGGAGCGCGCGGGTGAGCGACACCTGCGCGGCGGCGGGGGAGAAGTGCTGGAGCCTGCGCGCCTGTCCGCCGAGCACCGCCTTGCGCAGGTCGCGGTCCTCGGTCAGGTCCACCACCAGCTCCGCGAGGAACGCGTAGCGCTTCTGGTCGAACGCGATGCCCGCCCCGCCCAGCGTCTCCGGCACCGCCGCCGCCGCGTACGCGAGCACCGGGACCTCGGAGGCCATGGCCTCGATGATGGGTACGCTGAAGCCCTCGTGCTCGCTCATGGAGACGAACACGGACGCGGAGCGGTACACGGCCACCAGCTGCGGATGCGTCAGGCGCCCCAGGAAGTGCACCCCCGTGAGGTCCTTCATCTCGCGCTCGAGCTGCTTGAAGTAGCGGCTGCCCGGCTCGTAGCCGCCGACGATGAGCAGCCGGGCCTGGGGGCGGATTCTCAGGAGCTCCCGGTGCAATGAGAGCAGGTCCTCGAAGCGCTTGTGCGGCATCACCCGGCTCACCGACACCAGCGTGGGGCCGGGCCCGGCGAGCTTCGCGAGCTGCTTCGTGTCCGCCACGGACGCGGCGAAGCGCTCCTTCTCGATGAAGAGCTGCACCGTGTGCACGTTGCGGTGGCCCGCGACCTTCAGCTCCTCGCCGTTGAAGTCCGAGTCCCCGATGGAGACGTCCAGGAAGGGCGCCAGCGCGGCCACCTGCGCGCGGCCCGCCACCAGCGCGTGCTCCAGCGAGGTGCCCCGGTAGAAGCGCGCGGGGCTGATGTTGTGGAACACCACGCCGCGCTTGCAGTCCAGGTGCATCAGCCGCCCGCTCAGCGGGGACGCGATGCCGTGGTGGTACAGCACCAGGTCGTCCGGCCGGGGCTTCAGCGTGAAGACGTGGCGGGCCAGCCCCTGAAGACCCTGGGCGACCTCTTCCGCGTAGATGTCGCCCACGTGCCCCATGCGGCGCAGGAGGAGTTGCAGGTGCAGCGCGGCCTGGCCGGAGGCGTCGCCGGGGCCGAAGCTTGGGATCAGCTGATGGACCGCCATGGGGGGCCGTGTGTACCACACGGGCATGGTATGAGGCGGCCCGTGTCGACCCCCGGACCCATCGCCTTCGACGCCACCCTGTGGGACGAGCCCACCACCGGCATCGGCCTCTACACCCGCTGCCTCGCGGACGCGCTCGAGGCCCAGGGCGTCCGCCTGGTCCGCATGGGCGCGCGCAAGTCCGGCGAGCACCCGCGAGGCGTTCAGAAGCGGACGCCGTGGACGCTGGCCACGCTGCCGCGGCTGCTCAAGGCGTCGCCGCCGCCCGTCTACCACGCGCTCTGCAACTTCAACCTGCCGCTGCGGCGCACGCCGGGCACCGCCTACGTGCTCACCGTGCACGACCTGGTGCCGCTGGATCTGCCGCACACCGTCTCCGCGCCGTACCGGTGGCAGTTCCGGCTGTGGCTCGCGCGCAGCCTGATGCTCGCGGACCGGCTGGTGTGCATCAGCGAACGCACGCGCCAGGACCTGGTGCGCCGCTTCCCCCAGGTGGAGCCGCGCACCGTGGTGGTGCACAACGGCGTGGACCACGTGAGCGTGCCGGCGCTGGACGCGGCCGGCGAGGACTTCCTCCACGCGCTGAACCTGCCGAAGGACTACGTGCTGTACGCGGGCTCGCTCGATGTGCGCAAGAACGTGGAGCTGGTGCTGGACGCGCAGGAGCGGCTCAGGGCGCGCGGCCGGCCCTTCACGCTCGTGCTCGCGGGGCAGAGCTGGTTCGGCTCCGGGAAGGTGGAGACGCGCATCGCGCGCCTGCGCTCGGAGGGGCTGGACATCCGGCCCCTGGGCTACCAGGCCCCCGCCATCTTCTACGCGCTGATGCGCCGCGCGGCGCTGTTCGTCTTCCCCTCGCGCTACGAGGGCTTCGGCCTGCCGCCCCTGGAGGCCATGCGCCTGGGCACGCCCACGGTGGTGTCCACGGCGGGCTCGCTGCCGGAGGTGTGTGGCGGTGCCGCGCCCGCGGTGGACCCGGACGACGCGGAGGGGCTGGCCGCGGTCATCGACCGGCTCCTGCGTTCGCCGGAGGAGCGGCGGGCGCTGTCGGAGGCAGGCCAGCGTCAGGCCGCGAGGTTCACCTGGGCCCGCGCCGCGGAAGGGACGCGGGCCGCCTACGATGCGGCGCTGCGCCACCGGTAGGCACTCAACCGGCCCGGGAAGGGCCCCTGGAGGAACATGCGACAGCTCGTGTGGAGTGGAATCGTCTGCGGAATGCTGCTCGGGTGCGCGGGCTCGAACGCCGCGCGCAAGGACGAGGCCCAGGAGCCGGCCCCGACTTCCGAGCAGGAGGCGCCGCCCACCCCCGTGACGCCTCCGGGGAAGCCGTCGCGCTCGCCCGCGGCGGAGGCGGAGAGCCCGGAGGCCCCCATCGTCATGCCCCTGGAAGTCACGGAGACGCCCGCGCCCCGCGACCCGCTCTTCATCGAATCGCAGCGCGTGAAGGGCAACGTGCTGACGCTCCACGTCCGCCACGGCGGCGGCTGCAAGGAGCACCGCTACGGGCTCGCCTGGGACGGGCGCTTCACCCAGACGGCGGAGGGCCAGCCGCGCGCGGAGCTCACCCTGATGCACGACGCGAACAACGACCGGTGCAAGGCCCTGGTCTACAAGGACCTGGCGTTCGACCTGTCCACGCTGAAGCAGGAGTGGAGCGAGAAGGGCCACGGCGACCACGCCACGCTCCACCTGGACTTCAACGGCGTGCCGGACCAGTCCGCCAGCTTCAAGTTCTAGGGCGGCGCGTGCCCCTGCGCGAGCAGGTCCTCGCGCAGGCGCGTCAGCACCTGGCCTAGCAGGTTCAGCCCCCGCCACGTGGCGGGGTCCTGGATGCGCGGGTCCTCCGCGGACAGCCCCACGCCCCAGATGCGGTCCAGGGGGCTGGCCTCCACCAGCTCCGTCCCCCGGGTGGCGAGCAGCGCCTTCAACAGGTGCGGGTGCTGGGTGAACTTCGCGTGGTTGCCCTCGTAGACGATGCGCTCTCGCTCGCGCTCCCAGAGGGCCGCGTCGAACGGGGTCACCTTGCGGCCCAGCGCCTTGTGCTGCTTGGGCGTGGCGGCGCGCAGCAGTTGCTCCAGCACGCGCGTGTCCCCGAAGAGGCGCGCCTTGCCCGCCATCATGTACTGCTCCGCGCAGCTGTAGCGCACGCCCTCCACCACGAACACGCACGGGTGCCACTGCGAGAAGACGGAGTCCTCCCGCCAGAAGAACGTGAACCGCTGCGTCGCCGTCGTGCCCATCGCCTGCCTCCTCGGATGCTTCGTGTGATCATGACACGAACGTGCGGTGATGGAGGAACCTGACGCGGGGGCCTACAATGCCCGCCCGCTCCCCATGCGACTTCACGAAGCCCAGAAGCTGTTGGACCGCTCTTTCACCGGCACGCGGGAGGGCGCGCCGCGCCTGCACGAGCCCTCGGATCCGCGCTTCGCGGAGCGGGGCGGGGCGGTGTGGCTGGAGTACCGCTGGTACGTGCGCGAGCGCGGCCTGGCGGAGGTGTTCCTCAAGTGGGACCGGGTGCCGGCGGGCGGGGAGCGGAACGTGGAGGCCACGGTGCTGCGCACGCACCTGCTGGGGCAGTCCCCCATGCTGGCCCAGCGCGCGCTGCGCACGGTGGAGGGGGGCACGCCCGCGCCGGAGCGGGTGCTGGACGTGCTCAAGAACGACGGCATCCGCCGCGAGTGCGTGGCCCGGGGCCGCACCACCATCACCGTGGAGCACTGGGAGAGCCGGCGCCCCGCGGCGCTCCTGGACGAGGCGCGCTTCGCGGAGCTGGCCGCGCCCCTGGAGTCGGAGGACTCCACGCCGGAGGCCCGTCACGAAGCCGTGCAGCGGCTGACGGACGCGGAGCGAAGCCCGCGGGTGACGGACGTGCTCTTGCGACTGGTGGCGCGAAAGCCGTCGCTGATGGCCCTGCGCATCCTGTCCGAGTGGGGCGAGGTGCAGGCCCGCGAGTACGTCCAGCGGGACCTGGCCGCCGTGACGCCGGGCAACGCGGCGGACCTGTGGGCCCTCACCGCGTTGGACCGGCGCCTGGAGGCGTGGCAGTCGCTGGCGCGCCCCGCGTAAGGCGCGCGCCAGCGGTGCTTCAGTGCTGCGAGCCCACCCTGGGGCCCAGCACGTCGCGCAGCGCGTCCGCGACGGTGAGCTTCGGAGCCCAGCCCAGCGCGCGCAGCTTCGTCGTGTCCGCCACGAGGCTGGGGATGTCGGAGGGGCGCAGCCGCGCGGGGTCCAGCTCGATGCTCGCCTGCACGCCGGACAATTGGAGCATCTCCTCCAGCAGGCTGCGGATGGTGCGGCCCTCGCCGCTGCCCACGTTGTAGGCCTGGCCCGCCTCGCCCTGGAGGAGCAGCAGCCGGTACGCGTCCACCACGTCCTTCACGTGGGAGAAGTCCCGGATGGCGTCCAGGTTGCCGGTGCGCAGCACGGGGTCCACCGTGCCCAGCGCGATGGCGCGGATCTGCGCCGCGAACGACGGCACCACGAAGGTGGGGTCCTGCCCTGCGCCCAGGTGGTTGAAGGGCCGGGCGAGGATGATCTCCATGCCGTAGCTGCGGAAGAACTGCTCGCCGGCCAGCTCCCCCGCGGACTTCGACGCGGCGTAGGGGCTGAGCGGCACGTGCGGGTGGTCCTCCCGCGCGCGGGTGCCCTCGGCGACGGGGCCGTACACCTCGCCGGAGCCCACCAGCAGCACGCGCGCCCTGGGGGCGCTCTCGCGCAGCGCGGTGAGCAGGTGCACCACGCCCATGGTGTTCACCGCGAAGACGCGCGCGGGGTTCTGGTGGCTCTTGGCCACCGAGCTGAAGCCGGCCAGGTGCAGCACGGCCTCCGGCTTCACCTCGGCGACCGCCGCCTTGACCCTCGCCTCGTCGGCGATGTCGAAATGCAGGGCGGTGCTGCTGATGCCCTCGCCGCGGGGCCCGTGCACCTCCACCACCTCGTCGCCGGCCGCCCGGAGGGCAGCGCACGCATGCCGGCCAACGAATCCATCCGCTCCCGTGACGAGGACGCGCATCTTACCGCTGTCCCGCCTTCACGCGCTCCAGGTCGGCGTCGACCATCATCTCCACCAACTGCTTGAAGCGCACCGTGGGCTCCCAGCCGAGCTTCTCCTTGGCCTTGTCGTACTTGCCGATGAGCAGGTCCACCTCCGCGGGGCGCACGAACGCGGGGTCGATCTTCACGTGCTTCTGCCAGTCCAGGCCCACGCGCGCGAAGGCGATCTCCACCAGCTCCCGCACGGTGTGCGTCTCGTTGGTGGCGACGACGAAGTCCTCCGGCGTGTCCTGCTGGAGCATGCGCCACATGGCGTCCACGTAGTCGCCCGCGAAGCCCCAGTCGCGCTTGGCGTCCAGGTTGCCCATGGGCAGCGTCTCCTGGAGGCCCAGCTTGATGCGCGCCACGTTGTACGTGACCTTGCGCGTGACGAACTCCAGGCCGCGGCGGGGCGACTCGTGGTTGAAGAGGATGCCGCTCACCGCGAAGAGCTTGAAGGACTCGCGGTAGTTCACCGTGATGTGGTGGCCGTACGCCTTCGCCACGCCGTACGGGCTGCGCGGGTAGAAGGGCGTGTCCTCCGTCTGCGGCACCTCCAGCACCTTGCCGAACATCTCGCTGGAGGACGCCTGGTAGAAGCGCACCTGCGGGCGGGTGTGCCGGATGGCCTCCAGCATCTTCGTCACGCCCAGCGCGGTGAACTCACCCGTGAGGACCGGCTGGTTCCAACTGGTGGGCACGAAGGACTGCGCCGCCAGGTTGTAGACCTCGTCCGGCTGGGTGAGGTTCAAGAGCGCCGCCAGCGAGAACTGATCCAGCAGGTCGCCCTGGTGCAGCGTCACCTTGCCCTGCAGGTGCGCGATGCGCTCGAACTTCTCCTCGGAGGAGCGGCGCACCATGCCGTGCACCTCGTAGCCCTTCTTGAGGAGCAGCTCCGCCAGATAGCTGCCGTCCTGCCCCGTGATGCCCGTAATGAGTGCGCGCTTGGCCATGGCCCTTGTCTGTTGGCTGGAAGACGGTGGTCGTTGTACCCGAGGCTTTCGCCGTCTGCCAACCGTTCCAGGGTTTCAGGGAACTTGAACGAAAGCGGGCCCGTGCCTAGGTAGGGAGCGACCTGCCCAGGAGCCGCCCATGCGCAACCTCTCCCTCTCAGCGTTGACGGCCGTGCTCGTGAGCACGGCGGCGGGCGCGCAGACCCCCGCTCCAGTCGAGGTGCCCTACACCTCGCAGACCCAGCCCGGGGCGCGCTCCGGCGGCGGCACGGTGAACGACGTGGCCCTCTGGGTGAACCCGGTCGACCCGGGCGCGAGCCGACTCATCACGGCGGACCTGAACAACGGCCTGTTCACCTATGCGCTGGACGGTGGGGAACTGCAGGGCATCACCGAGGGCACCGCCGCGAGCGTGGACGTGCTCGGCGGCTTCCCGCTGGCGGGCGGCGCGTCCGCGGCGCTGGTGCTCAGCGCCAACTCCACGCTCACGGGGCTCGTGCCCTACGTGATGGAGCCCGGGGCGGACGGCGGCGGGCTCGTGCGCCTGTCGCCCACGGCGGCCCCGCTGGACGTGGGTGTGAGCTACGGGACGGTGCGGCTGGCCCGCGCGGCGGACGGGGCCATCCAGGCCTTCGGAGGACTGGCGGCCGGGGGCTTGCGGCAGTTCGTGCTGACGCCCACCGACGGCGGCGTCACGGCGACCCCGGTGCGGGACATCCCTGCCGGGACCGTGCAGGGCCTGGTGGTGGACCCGGCGTACCGCGTGCTCTACGTGGCGCAGCAGGGGCAGGGGCTCTACCGCTACGACGTGAACGCGGACGCCGGCATCACCGGCACGCAGGTGGTGGGCCTGGGGGATGGCGGCCTGTCGTCCGTGGGGCGCATCGCGCTGTACGAGGCCTCCGGCGTGGACGGCTACCTCATCGCGTCGGATCCGGCCGCGAACACCTTCGTCGTCTTCGACCGGCGCACGCTGGGCCGGGTGGGCGCGTTCGAGGTGGTGCAGGACGGCGGCACGGACGCGGTGGAGCAGTCGCGCGGGCTGGTGGCGTACTCGGGCGCGCTGGGCAAGGCCTTCCCTGAAGGGCTCTTCGTCGCGCATGACGGCGTCAGCAGCAGCACGTTGGGCGACAACCTGAAGCTCACCTCCTGGGGCAACGTGGCCCGGGCGTTCACGCCGCCGCTCCTCATCGCGCAGGAGGAGGCGGATGCCGGCACCCAGGACGGCGGCACGGTCCGTGACGGTGGTGGCGGCGTCATCGTCCAGCCAGGCGACGGCAACCCGAGCGGGGGTGGGAGCACGGACGACGACAGCGGCTGTGGGTGCACCAGCGCGTCGGTGCCGGCCATGGCGACGCTCGGCCTGCTGGCGCTGTCGCTCCTGGGCCGCCAGCGCAAGCGCTGAGACGGGGTGGCTGACGCTCGAAGCGGGTTGAAAGCGACGGGGGGGCGGGATGAAGTGCGCGCCACATGCGCACCTTTCGTTCCACCGCCCTGGCGCTCGCGGTGCTCGCCAGCGCCTGCAAGGGCACCCCGACGCCCGCCCCCGACGCCCCCCCGCCTTCCGCGCCCGCCCCGGCCGAGCCCGTGCGGCTCACGCTGGTGGGCACCAACGACTTCCACGGCTGGGTGATGCCCCACCGCGCCACGCTGCCGGACGGGCAGCAGGTGGAGGAGGGGGGCGCGGCCCTCTTCGCGTCCTACGTGGCGCGGCTGCGCGAGGACAACCCCGGCGGGGTGCTGCTGCTGGACGGCGGCGACCTGTTCCAGGGGACGCTGGCGTCCAACCTGGTCGAGGGCGCCATCGTCGTCGACGTGTACAACCTGCTGGGCTACACGGCGGTCGCCATCGGCAACCACGAGTTCGACTACGGGCCGGTGGGCCCGGGGCCCGTGGCCACGCGTCCGGACGAGGACCCGCTGGGCGCGCTCAAGGCCCGCGTGGCGCAAGCGAAGTTCCCCTTCCTGTCCGCCAACGTGCGCGAGCAGGACGGCCGCCACCCGGCGTGGCTGGGCAATGACGGCACCACGGTCGTCACCGTGAAGGGCGTGAAGGTGGGCCTCCTGGGCCTGTCCACGCTCCAGACGCCGCAGACGACCCACCCCGTGAACGTCGCGAGCCTGAAGTTCGAGTCCCTGGCCGACGCCGCGAAGGAGGCCGCGAGGTCGCTGCGAGAGCAGGGCGCGGAGGTGGTGGTGGCCGTCGCGCACGCGGGCGGCAAGTGCGCGGACCTGGCGAACCCGCGCGACACGTCCGGGTGCGTGAAGGACGACGGCGAAATCTACGCGGTGCTGGACGCGCTGCCGGAGGGCGCGGTGGACGCGGTGGTGGCGGGCCACACGCACCAGGTCATGGGGCACTTCTTCGGCGACGTGCCGGTCATCGAGACGACGGGCATGGCGCGCTCGTTCGGCGTGGTGGACCTCTACGTGGACCCCTCGACCCACCGCGTGCTGCCCGAGCGCACGCGCATCCAGGCCGCCATCCCGGTGTGCGGCGCCGTGGACGCCACGCTGAAGACGTGCGACCCGCTGAAGCTGCGGGACGCGAAGGACGTGCGGATGGTGCCCGCCACGTTCCTGGGCCAGCCGGTGACGCCGGACGCCCGCGTGGAGGCGCTGGTGGCCCCCGCGGAGGCGCGCGTGGAGGAGGAGCAGCGCCGCCCGGTGGGCGTGCGGAGCCAGGCCCGCATGCCCCAGGTCTACGAGGGCGAGAGCGCGCTGGGCAACCTCATCGCGGACGCGATGCGGGAGGAGGCCCACGCCGACGTGGCGGTGATGAACGCGGGCGGCATCCGCGCGGACCTGCCGCAGGGGCCGCTCACCTTCGGGAAGCTCTACGAAATCCTGCCCTTCGACAACTCGCTCGCGGTGATGGACCTGGGCGCGGACGAGCTGCGCCGCTTCCTCGCGCTGGCCTACGGCGGCCGCAAGGGTGTCTTCGCGGTGTCCGGGGTGGAGGTGACGCTGGGCGCGTGCCCGGGCCCGGAGCGTCTCCGGGGCGTGACGCTGCCGGGCGGCAAGCCGCTCGATGCGAAGGCGACGTACCGGGTCGCGGTGCCGGACTTCCTCCTGCGCGGCGGCGACGGGGTGGGGCCGCTGACGTCCACGCTGCCACGGGAACGTATCAGCCTGTTGCAGGGGAAGGACCTGCGCGAGGTGCTCGTCGCCCACGGTCGCGCGCACGGCAACGCGCTGACGCCCCCGGCGCTCGGGCGCGTCCACCTGGCGAAGGCGGCGAGGCCCTGCGTGGGCGCGCGGCACTGAAAAAGTGCGCCCGGGGTTGGAAATTTTCCCTCCGCGCTGATCCGCTGGGGCTGGATCGCGGGTGCAACCCAGCGGAAGATCAGCAAAAGGCGCCCAGGGCCGAATTTTCGGCCTGGGATCAGTTTCCAACGGAGGGAAACCTCCCTACTCTAGGGCACGCGAGATCCCTTGCAGGCGCGGCCCTCCAGCCAGCGCGAGCAAGTTGGAGCCCGTGCGTGGGAGGGACAGAAGAGATGCTCTACAAAGTGACCCCGATGATGGTCCCGGTTGCGCCCGAGAAGAAAGAGGCGCGCGAGCCGGGGCAGCCGCGCAAGCGGCGCAAGTCCTCCGTCTACGACGCCGACGGCCACGAGGTGCTGATCTCGCTGATGTGCCTGAAGTGCAAGACGCTCAAGCCGCTGGCGCAGTTCGGGCTGCGGAAGATGGCGGACGGCGCCATCCGCAACCAGCCGTGGTGCCGGGGCTGCCGCTCGGGCGCGGGCACGAAGAAGCCGAAGAAGGACGAGTCCCAGGCCGCCACCGTCGAGGTGCCCGCCGTCGCCGCCACGGAGCCCGTGCTCCAGGTCGTCACCGACGTGACGCTCGACGCCGCGCCCGTGGCGCCCACGCTCGTCGACGCCGCGTCGGTCGTTGGGGCCGCGTCGGTCGTCGAGGCGACAGCGGTCGTCGACGCCTCGCTGGTCGTCGAGGCGACAGCGGTCGTTGATGCCGCGTCGGTCGTCGAGGCGACAGCGGTCGTTGAGCCCACATCGGTCGCCGAGCCCACGTCGGTCGTCGAGGCTGACGCGACGGCCACCGTGCCGGTCTGAGCCGCCGCCTGGGATGATCCGCCCCGCGGGGCGCGCACGCTCGCGCCCCCGCATGTAACGGCTCTGTCCGGAGTCCCTGCTCGAAGCGCCCCAGAAGGGTCGTTCCCCTCGGGGAGGCTCCGCCCGGCCGGGGGGCGCGCGAGCCTCGCGTCCCGGCCGCGCTGGAGCCGCCCGGGCGGCCCGCCTCCCCGTCAGGACAGCCGCAGGCCCGCCGGCAGCGTGTCACCGAGCGCCCGGGCTTCGTCCGCCGCCTCCAGGGCCACCACCTCGCGCACCATCCGCACCCAGGTGTCGGCGGCCTTCGCGGCCACCAGCGCCTCGGCGGTGCGCTCGCGCAGCGCTGGCTCCAGATCGCGCGTGCGGTCGCCGGTGAGGCGCGCCAGCTGGGCGGCGGCGAAGGGCGCTCCGTCCACCTTGCGCAGGTCCAGCGACAGGAGCAGCTCCAGCCACGCCTCCGCCGTCTCCACGTCCACGACCTTGTGGCTGCTGCCATACAGCGGCACGCGCGCGCCCAGCCGGCCCAGGGCCCAGGCC
>JAFADT010000482.1 GCA_023424585.1 Pseudomonadota bacterium | reverse complement strand
CCCGGGTACGACGAGGCGGTGGTGTGCGTGTTGTCGCCCTCGTAGGCGTCCGGGGGCGCCAGCAGGCAGTTGGGGGGCGGGCTGAAGCCGCTCTCGACGCAGACGTTGTCCACGCAGTTGCAGCCAGATGCGCAGTCCGCCCCGGTGGAGCAGGCGCGCTCGGGCGGCACGTCGCAGTAGCCCTCGCCCGGCGGTGGGCCGAACGCGCTCGGCACACAGTATCCGGCCTCGCACTCACAGGCCTGCCGGCAGCCGAGGTCGTTCACACAGGTCCGCCCCGTCAGCGCCGCCTCCTGCGTCTCCACCGCTTCGGCCTCGGGCGCCTGCTGCTCCTCCACGGGGCCGCAGGCCGCCGCGAACAGCGCCAGCGCCGCCACTCCCCAACGCAACATCTTCATGGCTCCAGCTCCAGGTGGGACTCCCAGGGGACGCGGGATTGCGTCTCTTGATGGAAATCCTTGGTTCACCGGGGTGAATCCTGCCTTCCTGGGATTGGCCTGACAATCCCTATCAACTTCATCAAGTGGCGAGACTCGGGACCTTGGAAACTCCGCTTCCCAGAGGGGGATTCCGGGGCGTGCGGGGTGTCTGGCCTTGGAGCCGCGGCTGCATATTTGTGATGGCATTGCTATCTTCCGGCGCGAGCATCCTCCTCGTTCCCCCGCGAGCCCTCCCTCATGTCACTTTCATCGTGGAACATCGATCCGGCGCACTCGACCGTGCTCTTCATTGCGCGGCACATGGTGGTCGCGCGCGTGCACGGCCGCTTCGAGCGGGTGTCCGGCACCCTGCGGGTGGATCCCCAGGCCCCCATGCAGGGCGAGGTGGACGTGCAGGTGGAGGCCGCGAGCATCTACACGGGCTCGCCGGAGCGGGACGCGCACCTGCGCTCGCCGGAGTTCCTGGACGTGGAGGCGGCCCCGTACCTCACCTTCCGCGCCAGCCAGGCGCACGCCGTGGGCACCACCTCCTTCCAGCTGCTGGGCGAGCTGACGGTGCGCAAGGTGACGCGCCCGGTGCTGCTGGAGGTGCGGCACCTGGCCACCACGAAGGACCCGTGGGGCCAGCCGCGGCTCCTGTACTCGGCCCGCACGTCGCTGCAGCGCTCCGAGTTCGGCATCCAGTGGAACCGGGCGCTCGACAACGGCGGCTGGCTCGTTGGTGAGAAGGTGGACGTGGAGCTGGACATCCAGGCCACCCCCGCGAAGGGCTGACGTCCCCCGCGCCGAGAAGCACGGCGGCCCGGCGCCCCTCCTCGCGAGGGACACCGGGCCGCCTTCGCCTGCGGGCCCGCCTCGGCTACTCCTGGAGGTGCGTGACGGTCAGCGCCGGGTCGCCGGCGATCTCCGCCTCCGTGTAGCGCCGGTCCACCCACTGCTTCTGGGAGAACAGGGCCGTCTGGTCCGCGAACCAGGGCGAGGCCGGGTCCGAGGACTGCGAGTAGGTGAGCACGGACCTCGCCACGGGCCCCGCGTCCGTGAAGGACACGGCCATGACGAAGCTGGAGCCCAGGACGGGCTCGTAGGTGTTGTCCGGCAGGAGCTGGTTGGCGATCTGGTTGAAGCAGCCTTCCTCATGGCTGCAGCCGTGCACCGGGTAGAAGACGCCGTTCTTGCGTTTGCCCTGCACGGAGCCCGTCGTCGCGTCCAGGGCGATGCCGCGCGCGCGCAGCGTGCGGATGGCGGTGCCCAGCGCCTGGGCCACCTGCGGGTTCAGGGTGTTGAGCGTGCGCGGCGTGTTGACGGGGTCGTTCGCGTTGAAGGGCACCAGGTACGGGCCGCCGGTGACGCCCACCGCGTTGAAGATGAACACGCGCCAGAGCAGCTCGCCCCGGCTGTCCAGGTCGCCCTTCAGGTCCCACGCGGCCAGCACGGGGCAGGCGGGGCGCAGGTCCTCGAAGGTGAGGTCCGGCATCAGCACGAAGGGCGTGCGGCGGCACAGCGAGACGGCGGCGTCGCGCAGCAGCTCGCCGGAGTAGACGCGGTTGTTGAACGTCACCGCCTGGAGCTGCTCCAGCGTGAAGCCCTGGCCCTCCAGGCCGTCCGTGCCGGCGAGGCGGCCCTGCACCATCTTTAGGCCCAGGCGGGTGCGCAGGCTGCGCTGGTTCTCCTCACCGCCCAGGATGCGCGGGAAGCCGGTGAGCGGCTGGGCGGGGTTGGGCAGCCAGTAGCTGTCGTTGGAGTTGGTGACGTAGTCGGCGCGGGTGAGGTGCGGCAGGCTGCCCGGGCCGAAGATGCCCGGCTCCACCGCGTCCGGGTCGCTGCCCAGCGCGCAGTCGGAGCGCGAGCCGTCCAGCACCGGCAGCCCCGCGCTCGCGAGCACGAAGAGCGGGATGGGGGACAGCACGCAGCGCAGGAGCTTCGCGTCGGTGACGTGCGGCACCACGCTCATGTCCGCGTAGTACGCGCGGCCCTGCGCGTCCGCGGCGACGGTGTTCACCCAGGGGATGCCCTGCCAGGTGCTCTGGGCCGTGCGCAGCTCGTCCACGTTCGCCGCGCGGTCCATGGCGAAGAAGGTGTCCAGCAGGCGCAGGTTGGACGCGTTGGCGTCATGGAACGCGTAGGCGGTGAGGACGTTCCACGTCATCAGGCCGGACGGGTACTCGATGATGGGGCCCAGGTGCGAGCGGTAGAAGGTGTGCTGGCGCGGCGTGAGCGAGCCGTCCGCCTCCTTCGCCTGCACCGTGACGGTGCGGGTGGTCATCTCGCGGATCTGCCCGTCGTACAGGTACTTCGTGGGCAGGCCCGGGATGAGCTTCAGCTCGAAGGGGGTGAAGCGGTACGCGGTGGAGACGGTGTGGCTCCAGGCCAGCGTCTCGTTGTGCCCGATGAGGATGGCGGGCACGCCCAGGAGGCTCACGCCGGAGACGTTCAGCCTGCCCGGCACCGTGAGGTGGGCCTCGTAGAAGCGCTCCGAGCCCTCCCAGGGGAAGTGCGGGTTGGCCAGCAGCATGCCCTTGCCGTTGCGCGTGGCCTGGCTGCCCAGGCCGAAGGCGTTGCTGCCCAGGCCCAGCGTCTCGGAGCTGGGGAAGACCTTGCGGTCCAGGGACGCGGGCACGGCCAGCGGCTGGGGCAGCGTGCCGTCCGGCAGGAGGGACGGGGGCTTCGCGTCCACCAGCGCGTCCAGGAAGTAGAGCGAGCTGGAGAAGAGGCTGAGCTGGTGGTAGCGCCGGTACAGGTCGCGCTCGGTGATGGGGCGCACCCAGGCGGCGCCCCGGCAGCGCGGATCCGGCAGCCCGTCCACGCCGACCTCATCCAGGTAGCGGTTGAGGCCCGCCGCGTAGCCGCGCACCAGCTCGCGCGCGTCCTGGGAGGGGCCCAGGGGCGGCGGCTTCGCGAGCAGCGCGTCCACCGTGCCGTCGTCGATGATGGCCTGGTAGAAGAAGTCGCTCTTCAGGTTGTTGTACTGGCTGCCCAGGGCGGCCAGGTACACGCCGTCCGGCCCGAAGTAGCGCGAGCGCTCGGCGTTCACCGTCACCAGCGCGTCCATCAGCTCGCAGAAGTTGTCCTGCGCGAACGCGTAGCCGTAGCCGTAGCCCACGCCGGCGAAGTCATCCGCCAGCACGTGGGGGATGCCATGCGCCGTCCGGCGCACGGTGGCGGAGAGGCTGCCCGCGCCCTGCTTCACCGACGCGGTGGGGCCTTCCTGCGCCGGGGGCGCCGCGGGGCGCGGCTCGCAGGCGGCGGCCAGCAGCAGCGCCGTCAGCGGCAGCAGCCGGCCGCCGCCGGTCCTTCTGTTACGTCCATCCATTCGAGGGACTCCTTTCAAGATGAGAAAGAAAATCCCCTATGATTGTAGAAACGCGGCGGTTCTGGATCGCGCGGAAACACCCGGCGTGTGTCCAGTCCGAGCCATGGCGCGAGCTCGCCGCGGCCGGAGGGCGCTGGGTCAGTCTAGGCGGGGGATGGCCAGGGGGAGGTCGTGGAACTTCCGGGGCTGGAGTGTGAGCACGCGGTGCAGGAACAGCCCGATGCCCGCTCCCCCCACGCCGTAGTCATGGCTGATGCGCATGAGGTAGCGGCCGGGGAAGGCTAGGCCTTGGGGGCGCTCG
>JAFADT010000405.1 GCA_023424585.1 Pseudomonadota bacterium | reverse complement strand
CCGTCAGCCTCGCGCCATCCAGCGTCAGCGGCGCGGGCATCCCGCCCACGTTCTGGGTGATCAGCTCCACGCGCAGGAACAGGTCCTCCGTGGTGAGCCCCAGCCCCATCTTGCCGGAGGCGCCCTTCACCGAGTGCGACGCCTCCAGCCCCGTCACCTTCATCGCCACCGTGTCCACGTGCACGGTGTCGTTGCGCTCGGGCAGCCGCAGCTTGCGCGGGCCGGTGTCGCCCATGCTCGCGGCCAGGCCCGCCAGCTTCGACTCCTCCGGCTCCCGAGGCGGCGGCACCGGACGCATGGCCGGCGCGCCGCCCTGCCTCACCCGGTCCGCCTCCGCGCGCAGCTTCTCGAGCGTGCGCGCGTCGGCCTCCGGGCCGCCTTCGGGCGTGGAGGGCTCCTTCGTGCAGCCTCCCAGGAGGAGGGCCGCCGTCAGGAGCGCCAGGGAGCGGGAGGGGGCGCGAGGACTCACGCCGGGCTCGCGCCCTTCACCAGCTCGTAGAGCTTCTCGAGCGCCACGGGCAGCTTGTCCGCTTCCGGGCCACCGGCCTGCGCCATGTCCGGCTTGCCGCCGCCCTTGCCGCCCACTTCCTTGGCCATCTCGCGCACCAGGTTGCCCGCGCTGATGCCCTTGGCGACGACGTCCTTGGTGGCCGCCACCAGGATGACCGCGCGGCCGTCCTTCTCACCGCCAATGGCGATGACGCCCGAGCCGATGCGGTCGCGCAGCTGATCCGCCATGCCGCGGAACACCTTGTCGTCCGCGGGGTCCACGCGCGTGGCCAGCACCTTCATGCCGTTGACCTCGCGCGCTTGGTCCAGGAGGTCCTTCTGTGAGGCCGTCTGGGCCTTCACCGCGACCTCCTCCACCTTGCGCTCCAGCTCCTTCACGCGCTTCTGGGTGGCCTCGACGCGGACGGCGACCTCCTTCGGGTTCGTGCGCAGGAGCGCCGCGACCTTCTTGAGCTCATGCTCCTGCTCGCGCACGAACTGGAGCGCGCCCACGCCCGTCACCGCCACGATGCGGCGCACGCCGGACGCGACGCCGCTCTCGCTCGTGATCTTGAACAGGCCGATGTCGCCGCTGCGCTTCACGTGCGTGCCGCCGCAGAGCTCCGTGGACTCCGGGTGCACGGTGACGACGCGCACCGTCTCGCCGTACTTCTCACCGAACATGGCCACGGCGCCGGACTTCTTCGCGTCGTCCAGGTTCATGACGCGCGTCAGCGCGTCCGCGTTGTCGCGCACCCACGTGTTGACCAGGTCCTCCACCTGCTCCAACTGCTCCTGGGTGGCGGGGGAGAAGTGCGAGAAGTCGAAGCGCAGGAAGTCCGGCGCGACGACGGAGCCCGCCTGCTTCACGTGCTCGCCGAGCACGCGCTTGAGCGCCTTGTGCAGCAGGTGCGTGGCCGAGTGGTTCGCGCGGATGGCCTTGCGGCGCTCCACGTCCACGGACGTCTGCACCATGTCGCCGACCTTCAGCGTGCCTTCCTTCACCTCCACGCTGTGGACGATGAGCCCCTGCACCGGGCGCTGCGCGTCCTTCACCTGCACCACGGTCTTGCCGCCGTGCGCGACGATGCGGCCCGTGTCGCCCAGCTGGCCGCCGGACTCGCCGTAGAAGGGCGTGCGGTCCAGCACGACCTCCGCCGTGGTGCCCGCGGAGACCTGTGGCACCTCCACGCCGTCCTGCACCAGCGCGATGACGCTGCCTTCGCCCTCGTGGCCTTCACCGTCGTAGCCCAGGAACTGGGTGGGCGCGGTGCGCGACAGGACGCCCTGGAAGATGTCCTTGGTGGACTTCTGGTCCTTGACGAAGTCCTCCTGCTCGTCGGCCTCCGCCTGCTTGAGCTTGTTGAAGCCCTCCAGGTCCACGTCGTAGCCGCGCTCGCGCGCGATGATCTGCGTGAGGTCCCACGGGAAGCCGTAGGTGCCGTGCAGCAGGAAGACGACGTCGCCGGAGAGGATCTTGCCGCCGGAGGCCTGGAGCTTGGCCAGCTCCTCGTCCATCAGCTTGAGGCCGCGGTCGAGCGTGCGGCGGAAGCCCTCTTCCTCATGCCTGGCCACTTCGAGGATGAAGGTGCGGCTGTCGCGCAGCTCGGGGTAGGCGTCGCCCATGAGCTCGATGACGCGGTCCACGACCTTGAAGAAGAAGGGCTCCTTGATGCCCAGCTGCTGGTCACCGTGGCGGATGGCCCGGCGCATGATGCGGCGCAGGACGTAGCCGCGCGCCACGTTGGAGGGCTGGACGCCGTCGGCCACGAGGAACGCGGTGGCGCGCGCGTGGTCCGCGACGACGCGCTGCGAAGCACCGGACTCCTGCGTGTACGGCTTGCCGCACAGCTGGCTGACGGTGGCGAGGATGTCCTGGAAGAGGTCGGTGTCGTAGTTGGAGCGCTTGCCCTGGACGACGGACGCGATGCGCTCCAGGCCGGCGCCGGTGTCGATGGACGGCTTGGGCAGCGGGATGAGGGGGGCGTCCTTCTCCTTGCGCTCGAACTGCATGAACACGAGGTTCCAGATCTCGAGCCACCGGTCGCAATCACACGCGACGCCCTGGCACTTCCTGCCCGCGGCCTCTTCCACGCAGGGGATGTCGTCGCCCTGGTGGTAGTGGATCTCCGAGCAGGGACCGCACGGGCCGGTGTCGCCCATGGCCCAGAAGTTGTCCTTGTAGCCGAGCTTCAGGATGCGGTCGCGAGCCACGCCCTGCTTCGCCCACAGCTCGAAGGCCTCCTCGTCCCAGGGGATGTTGTTCTCGCCGTTGAACACGGTGACCGCGAGCCGGTCGACGGCCAGGCCGAGCCGCTTCGTCACGAACTCCCAGGCGAACGCGATGGCGTCGGCCTTGAAGTAGTCGCCGAAGGAGAAGTTGCCGAGCATCTCGAAGAACGTGTGGTGGCGAGCGGTGTAGCCCACGTTGTCGAGGTCGTTGTGCTTGCCGCCGGCGCGAACGCACTTCTGCGAGGAGGTGGCGCGGCGGTAGTCGCGCTGCTCACGGCCGGTGAAGACGTCCTTGAACTGGACCATGCCGGCGTTGGTGAACAGCAGGGTCTGGTCGCCAACGGGCACCAGTGAGGAGGAGGCCACGCGGCGGTGGGCGCGCTCCTCGAAGAACTGGAGGAACGCCTCGCGAATCTGGGAGGCGGTGAGGGCGGAAGGCATGGTGTGGGTATATGCCACAAGAGGGGCGGGCGCAGCAGTTCCTGGACGGGTCATCCCCGGCGGACGGGGCATGTGGGCAGGGCTGACGATGGGGGGCAGGGGAGCGGTCGGGAGCGCGGAGTTCCGCTCGTGCCAGGTGCATTGGAGCCCAGCGTGGATGCCTGCTCGGGAACCCGGCGTGCGCTCCAAGGGTGGGGGGGCCACTCGCTTCGGCGGAGCGGTGAGGGCCGTGCTGAACGCCGTGGTGTGACAGCCCTGCGCGAAGGCCCTGGCGGATGGAGGCGGGCGCGGATGCCGCTGCCCGTCAGGATCTGACGGCGGCGCCTCGGAGGCCGACTTCAGGCCGAGGAGTGGCGTCTATCGCACTGCGTAACATTCTCTGAGTCTTGGCTTCTCACGGCCTTGGAACGGGCACGCAACTCCCAGCGCCATTTGCCGACAATGTAGGCAAGCCTCCCTGCTGCTCCACTCGGCTCCCCCTTCCGAGGTCCCCTCATGGTCCAGGTCACGCGTCCTTCCAGCCTCACCCCGTCCACGCAGACGACGCGGACCACGCCGGAGGCTCCTGCTCGGGCCAAGGGCGCGCAGGGCTTCAACGCCATCGTGAAGGGGGACAGCTTCACGTCGGGTGCCCCGGCGGGCGCTCCGCAGGGCAACGCGCTGGCGCAGGCCAATGCCCTTCGCCTTCCCCTCCCCTGGCCCGGCAAGGGCGAGGCCGACAAGATCGGCTGGATCCAGAAGGCGTATCCGCCCGCGAAGGACTCCACCGCGGAGTTCATGAAGCTCGACCAGGCCGTGCGCGCGGGCCAGAACGTGATGCCCCCCGAGGCCAAGGACTGCGTGTTCCTGGCGGTGGGCGGCCTGTTGTCCGAGGCCGCGCCCAAGCAGTTCTACTTCGACCGGAACCTCGACGCGCTCGAGGCGCAGGGCCTTCAGGTGGGCCGCGTGCCCGTCGACACGGACATGGGCGTCGAGCACAACGCGGCCATCGTTCGCCAGGCCGTGCTCGAGGCCTCCAAGAACGGCAAGCAGGTGGTGCTCATCGGCCACAGCAAGGGGGGCCTGGACTCCGCGGCGGCCCTGTCGATGTACCCGGAGCTGAAGGACCACGTGCGCGCCCTGGTCACCATCCAGTCGCCTTACGGCGGCTCGCCCATGGCGCAGGACCTGCTGGACAACCCGCTCGTGCGCTACGGCGTGGGCGGCGCCGTCGAGGCCCTGGGCGGCAGCATCCAGGCCGGCGAGGACCTGACGTACGACTCGCGCAAGGAGTTCCTCGCGAAGCACCCGATGCCCTCGGGCATCCCCACCGTGTGCATGGCCTCCACCACCGCGAACCCCACGTCGCCGCTGTTCCTCATGGAGGAGTACATGCAGCAGCGCTACGGCGTGAAGTCCGACGGCCTGGTGCTCCCGCAGGACGCGTTCATCCCCGGCTCCAAGTCCGTGACCCTGTCCGGCCTGGATCACCTGGACTCCACCGGCACCACGCTGAACCCGTTCAAGCCCTACCAGCCCGAGGACCTCACCCTCTCGCTGGTCGCGATGGCGCTGAAGATGCCCAAGGGCGGCTGAGGCTCGCTTCAGCCCGTCGTCGAGGCCCGCCTCAAGGCCGGGGCCTCGGCATCGTCGTGCGGCAACCTGGGCGTCGAGAGGGCCCGGCGCAGCATCGTTTCCGTCCATTCGAGCTCTTCTCTGGACAGCCCCGCGCCCATCCAGACGAAGCCCTTCCTGTGCTCGATGACGACAGCCAGCTTCTGGAAGTCCCTTTCATCCGTCTCGCGGAGGTCGATGTCCTCGATCTGCGTCGCCGGGATTCGTGTGACCTCTCGCGGCTTCCCGCTCCCGGTGCGCGAATACTCAATCCCTCGCGAAGAGGCGGTGAGCGCCCACCCGAGCGTGACCTCCCGGATGACACTCCACAGGAGGAGGCCTCCCAGCAAGAGGAGGACGCCGACGAGACTCAGCGGCTCCCAGGACGCAAGCTGTCGGAGGCTGTACGCGCGCACCCAGGCGAAGCCGACGGCGGCAGGTCCACCCACGGCGATGACCAGCGCGATGCCTGCCTTCATGACGAAGAGAGGCCTCCAGCCGCAGCCGGGCAGCCGCAACACCAGCTCCCGCCCCCGCTGTTGGACCTGGATACGGCTGCCGGGAGGGAGTGAGGGGGGCGCCTGCTCACCGTCCAGTGGCGGTGCTTCGAGACGCGCATCCGGGGGGCGTGCGTGCCCGCCATCCACACTCAGTTCGACGCCCAGGAAGCGCGAGAGGGCCTGGGCGAGCGCGAGCGCCTCTTCGCGGTCGTCGCTGCCAGACACCTGCACGGTCCGCGTCGGGGACTTCAACTCCACGGCGTAGCGTCCCCACTGGCGGGAGCCGCTCACGGAGGCCTTGCCGGGGGGAGAGAGCGCCACGGACGTGAAGGACTCAAGGGGATGCGTGCGCGCGGAGAAGAACACGCTGACGCCGGACCACACCTTCAGGAGGTGTGTTTCCTTGTTGAGCTGCGCCTTCCATGCGGACATCAGTTGGCGGGCCGCCCACACGCCAAGGAGTATCGCCAGGGTCCACGCCGCCTGGCTATTCCAGAGGAAGGGCACGAAGAGGGCAACGCCGGGGAAGGAGAGCGCCGCGAGCAGCGCGACCTTCCACGCCCGTCTCTCGAAGGGCGACACCTCACGCTCAATGGTCAGGTGAGGGCCGACAGCCGTCCATCGATGGGATCCGCATCGCATCTGGACGAGGCTAGGCGATTGCCAGCGGACGGCAACCTCCTGAAGGCGGGTGGCCTCAAGTCCCCGTGGGCGGCGCGTGCCGCTTGAGCTCGCGCGCCGGGATCCCCGCCACCGTGGCTCCCGGCGCCACGTCCTCCAGCACCAGCGCGTTGGCGCCAATCTTCGCGCCGTCTCCAATCGTCACCGGCCCCAGCACGTGGGCTCCCACGCCGATGTAGACATTGCGGCCCACGCGGGGGGCGCCGACGCGTCCGGGCAGGGGCTCCAGGCTCACGTTCTGGGAGATGAAGCTGTTCTCTCCAATCTCCACGCCCGGCGCGATGATGACGCCGATGCCCCCGTAGCCCAGCTCCACCGTGGGGTGCAGCGTCGCCTTCGTGTCCACGTGGCTGCTGTGGAGGCGGTCGCCCACCGCGGCCACCACGCTCGCGAGCCTCCGCACCCGCAGCGCCTGGAGCCGCTTCGCGGCCCGGTAGAACGTCAGCGCCGTCGGACCCATCTGCCCACCATCCTTTTCGCCACCGGGGCCCAGCGGAACTTCGAGCGTTGCAGCGTCTGCCCCATCCACGTGTCCCGGTAGATGAACAGCCAGTGGTGCTGTCTCACGTGCTCTGTCCACTCGCGCTTGTAGGGAGCGTCGTCTCCCAGCAGGTCCAGCTCGCTCAGGCCCCTCCCGATGCAGTCCTGGACAAGGCTCTCCGTCAAGAGGTGGCCTGGGCTGACTTCCGACAACGTCTCGTCGTAGCCCGGCTTCATTGCCAGATAGCGGCCGGCGTATTCCAGCCCGTATTGGAACGCAATGGGACGTGCATCCAGTCGCAGGAAGTACAACCCCAGCCAGCCGCGCTCCGCCGCCGTGCGCGCGAGCCTCGTGTAGAAGTCCTGGCGGTGCTTCGCCTGCGCGATGGCTGTGCCCTCTCGCGCCTTCCAGCCGCTCTGCTCCAGCGCGAAGGCCTCCTCCAGCTTCGAGTCCAAGCCCTCCAGACCGGACACGCGCTCCACCGCCACGCGGCCCCTCTCCTCTAGTCGCCTGCGCCTCCGCCTCAGCGGCTTCGCGTTGCTCCGGCCCTTCGTCCACGCCGCGACCGTGGGCGGCAGCAGCAGGTAGGGCGAGCGCGCGCTCGGCCACGCGCCCCATGGCATCCCCGCGCCCCTCGCCGCGTGGAGCAGCTCCCACGCCGCGCCGCCCTCCGGCACGTCCGACAGCCGGAGCATCCCCCAGCCCGGGTCGCCCATCAGGTGTGACAGGAAGGCCACCGCGGCTCGCCGGGGCTCGTCCGCCAGCAGGTCGAAGCGACAGGAGTGCTTGTTCGTCAGCGAGGACAGCCGCCGCACCGGCACGCCGTACTGGTGGCCCTGCTCCTCCTGGAGCCCCAGCACCGCCACCAGCATGCCCAGCGCGTTCCTCGCCGTGAGGATGCGCAGGGTCACCTCGGGAGCGAAGCTCTCAATCCAACAGCGCACGAACTCGTGCCGGTAGAACACCTGGTCGTCCACGCGCTTCACCAGCGCGTTCCACTCCGCCGCCAGTGCGTCGAAGGCCGGGAGGTCGCGGAGCTCCTCCACGCGCAGGGGCTCCACGCGCCCACGCGTCACCCCATCCACCGCGTGGGGGCGGGGGAGGGCGGGGGCGCGGTCCCCGAGCACCGCGTCCGTGATGGGACTCTCCTCCATGAATGTCTCTCCTCGGCTCTCGCGCTCTGGGGGACTCAGGACAGCGGCTCGCCTGCGTCATCCGCCGCCTCGGGGCCAGGGACGTCCGGTCCCTGTTTCTTCAGCGGCTCGTCGCGCGGGGGCACCGGGCCTTCGAGCTTCTTCAGCGCGTTGGTGTCCAGGGGGACGTGGTGCACCGTCACCTTGGCGCCAGGCAGCTCCACCGTCGTCTTGAACACCGTCTCCACGGGCGCGGGTGGTGGCGCCAGCTCCATGGCGGGCTCGGGCGTGGCCACCACCGGAGCGAGCCGCTTCGGCTGCTGCTTGAGGCCGCGGAAGAGCCAGCCGCCCTTCTGGCGCTCGTACAGCTTGCGCGTCTCCACCGCCGCTCGCGCGTGCGACACGCGGCCCGCCTCCAGGTCCGCCAGCAACAGGTCGCTCAACCGGCTGCGCGTCACGCTGTCCAGGTAGTCGAACACCTTCTCCAGCTTGCGCACCACCACCTGCGTCGCGCCGCCCGCCGCCGTGTGCGTCAGCGCGTGGACCTTCAGCTCGTGCCGCGCCCGCGCGCGCTCCGCCAGCTTGCGCAGCCGGTCCGCTTCGTCCGGAGACCCGGCCTTGCCGACGAGCCCCGGAAGCACCGCGCGCGCCAGCCCCGCGTCCACGAAACCGGAGTCGTCGAACGTCTCCAGCGACTCCAGCGCCCGCCGCCGCGCCTCCACCGACGTGCCCTCCAGCGCCTTCAGCGCCGTCGTCACCCGGTCCAGCGCCATCCAGCGATACACCCAGTCCAGGCCCGTGCCCTTGATGTTCTGGGCGCCCATGATGCTCACCTGCATCCCGGGCGCCACCGCGCGGGCGCACGCGTCCACCACCTGGTCGCCCGTCGCCTGCGAGTCGGACACCGGCACCAACTGCTCCAGCATCATCGCCCGGTAGGCGTCGCGGAACTTCGAGTGGAACGCCTTCACGCGCCCCTGCGCATCCCCTTCGCCCCGAGGCAGCAGCGCCTTCAGCCGCGCGTGCACCGCCATGCGCGCGAGGAGGTACAGGGCGTGCTCGCGGACCTCGTCCTTCGTCGCGGCCGTCAGCACCTCCGGCAGCGCCTGCGGCAGCGTGCGCGCCGCCGGCGACAGCGCCTCCTCGATGAGGGGGCCCACCTCACGCTCCAGCGCGCGGCGGAGCTTCTCCACGCCCACGTCGCCGTCCCCGCCCTCCAGCGCCTTCTCCACCGCCGCCGTCAGCGCCACCGTGGGCGTCGCCTGCAGGCCCGCGCCGGCCGCGTACCGCTCCAGCCGGTCCATGAACGTGGCCGTCGTGGGAC
>JAFADT010000397.1 GCA_023424585.1 Pseudomonadota bacterium | reverse complement strand
TCCAGCCGGCGCCCCACCCGCCCCAGCCCGATGAAGAGCAGCACGGCCAGCGACCAGATGGCCGGCGTGGAGCCCGCGCCGGTGGCGGCGGTGAGGGTGGCGGCGGCGGCGGCGGTGCCGGTGGCCGCGAGCGTGTCGTTCTCCGGCAGGGACGCGCCCAGGTTGGCGGTGCCCAGGTAGAACAGCTCCAGCAGCATGCCGACGGACAGGCCCCCGCCCACGTCACCCAGCAGGCCGCCCATGAACGTGGCGGCCACCAGGGGGCGGGACAGCATGGCCTGGAGGAACGCCTTGCGCTCCACGGCCACCAGCCCCCCCCAGAGACACGCGAGCGCCACCTGGGTCCAGCCGACGTTCACCGGCTCACCCGGCCTTCGACCAGCGCTCGGTCAGGTCCGGCAGGTCCACGGCCTTCTCCGCGGGCACGGCGCGCGCCTCCACGCGCACGCCCTGCGCGGACAGCTGCTGGAGCGCCTGCAGCTCCCCTTCCGCCAGGAAGACAGACGGCGACACCTGCCGCCTCCCGGTGCCGAAGTGCACGTTGCCCAGGTTGAGCTGGTCCATGGCCAGCCCGTGCTGGAAGGCGAAGGGCACGGAGGCCACGTCCCTCAAGAGCACCAGGGTGCGCACCCCGTCCCTGGACAGGGCGGCGAAGTCCACCTCGGCCAGGGGGAGGATCTGCACCTCGATGGCGCTCTGCACGGCGAGCGCCATGGCGGCACGGATGAGGGGACTGGAGGCCGCCTCATCATCCGCCACCACCACGCGGGACACCTTGAGGTGGGGGAGCCAGGCCTCGACGACCTGACCGTGGATGAGGCGGTTGTCGACGCGGACCAGGGTGATCACGGCAGTCTCGAATCGCCGACCCGTGCGGGTCCGTCAAGTTCGCGGCTGCTGCTGGGCCTCGCGAAGCAGGGCGGATGCACAGGTGATGTTGCGCTGGCCGTACGACGCCAGCTGGTGGGCCATGTCCGACAGCGCCAGCTGCTCCGAGCGGAGCGAGTTGGCCTTCAGCAGCATGGGCAGGTTGACGCCAGCCAGGACTTCCAGATTCATCCGCTGACACATCATCAGCGATTCCTTGCAGGGGGTCCCTCCGAAGAGGTCGGCCATGATGATGACACCGTCCCCTTCGTCGACGGTCTTCACGGCCTGCTTCATCTTGGCCCGGAGGTCCTCGACAGGAGTCCCCGGCTCGATGTTGCAGGTGGCCACGGCGGGCAGCTTGCCCACAATCTGTTCAGCGGTAGAGACAAGCTCATCCGCGAGACGCCCGTGCGATGCGATGACGAGGCCGACCATGGATCACCCCTGAGCCACTTCCCGGGAGAATTTGCGTCCTACGCCCATCAACGACCGGACGCAACTCCGGTGAAGGTTTCCGCCTGCACCTGGGAACCGCTGCCCCAACCACTTCGCTTCGAAGGTAAGGCGACTGCGCCCACCATGCCTGGAATTTCAGGTCCGGGGAAGGGACAGGGTGTCGTCTGCCGGACGGGGAGCCGGGCGCGGTCTCCCCACGCTCTAGGAGATGCGCCACGCGCCCGCGCGGTGCGTGCCCCGCGGGGCGAGCCCGGCGTCCCCGCTCGGTGGGTAGGGAGCCGGGCGGGCCATGGCACGGACGCGGCGGTATCACCTGGAAAACCCAGGAGGCCCCGCGAGGTCCAAGGGTACTCGGGGCGTACCGGAGTCCAGGGACCTGGCGCATCGGGTGCGGTGTCTCAGTGGACGACCAGGCGGGCCCGCTGCTCCGCCGGCCGGATGCGGGCGGTGGCGCCGGCGCCGAAGGTGAGGAAGTCCTCCTCCATGCCGTCGCTGAAGATGACGCCGCCCTGGGGCATGCGGGACTCGAGCACCAGCTCCTCCTGCGCGGTGACGAAGCCGCCGACGATGCCCGCGCTGGAGTGACGGCTGACGAAGGGCTCGCGCACGACGAAGGCGAGCCGCGCGTCCTCCCAGCCGAGCGTCCAGGGCTTCCCCGGCGTGCCGCCCGTGCAGCGGGTGAGCCCCTGCGCGAGCGCGAACACGGACGACAGCCACCCGCTGGAGCCCGCGCCGGTGGACACGAGCACGCCGCTGGAGGACTGCGACTCCTCCTTCCCGCCGTGGCGGACCTGGTAGCGGGCGGACACGTGGGTGCGCGCGCCGATGAACAGGTCGTTGAAGGCGAGCAGCCGCTGGCCGTCCTGGAGCCGCGCCTCCGCCAGTTGCACCTGCCGCACCTTCGCGCGGCCCTCCAGCGTCCGCAGCACCGCGCCCCGGGCGTCGCGCGGGAGGAAGGGCAGGAGCACGCCGTCGAAGCGCGCGGGGTCCGGGTTGACGCCCACGAGCGGCTGGCTGCCCACGTACTTGGCCACGTTGGCGACGAGGCCGTCCTGGCCCACCGCCACCACGACCTCCTTGCCGGTGAAGAGGAAGGTGGGCACGAGCGAGCGGTCCACCTGCTGCACCGGCAGGCCCACGTCCAGCTGCGCGCGCAGGCCGTCCACGGCGCGGCGGTAGGTGTCGTCCTCCGCCTCGAACCCGTTGAAGTCCTGGCCGTTGTGCTCCACGTAGAACTTCGCCTGCTTCTTGGTGTTGAAGCGGACCACCAGGTCCGCCAGCCGCGTCTTGCGCGTGACGAGCACCACCTTCTCGAACATGGCGTGCATCCTTTCCGGGGCCGGTCAGCGGTCGAAGCGGTGGACGTCCGCGCGGCCGGGCTTGGGGGCCGCGGCCGGCGCGGGGTCCGGGCGGGGTCCGGGGTTCGGGCCGGAGGCCGCGGGCAGGAGCGAGCGCAGCAGGTCCGGCGACACGTTGAGCTCGCCGATGCGCTGCGCGTTCTCGCCCATCTCGCGGAAGGCCAGGGCGATGTGGAGCGCCGGGTCACCGCCGTTGGCGGACGTGGCCAGGAGCGTCTTCCAGTCCACCGCCTTCACCGGCTCCAGCGTCTTCTCCAGCGTGTACGCGCGCGCGTCCGCGGACTGGCGCTCGTTCTGGACCCAGCGCTCCATGAGGGCGGCGCGCTGCTCCTCCACCGCGATGTCCGCGGCCATCTTCGCCTCGCGAATCTGGCGCTGGCGCTCCTCCACCACCAGCTCCGTGGCCAGCTCGCTCTCCTTGATGCGGCGCTCCTGCTCCACGGCCGCGTTGCGGCGGGCGTAGATGGCCTCGTCCGCCTCCCGCTGGAGCGCCTCGCGCGCGGCGGCCTCCAGGGCGCGCGCCATCTCCGGCGTGGGCTGGATGGAGAGCACGGAGAAGGCCATCACGTGCACGCCCAGCGACTTCACGGACTCGGCGTCCGCCAGCGCCGCCAGCACGCGGGACTCCAGGAGGTCGGACTGCACCAGCACCTCGCGCAGGCTCAGCGACTGCACCACCGCGCGGGCGCGCACCTGCGCGGCCTGCACCAGCCGGTCCGCCAGCTTCTCCGGGTCGTCGGAGCGGTGACGGCCCGCCGGGGTGATGGAGTAGTCCAGCAGCCCCGCCAGCCGGCGCGGGTCCTCCACCCGGTAGGTCAGCTGCCCCTGGAGGGTCACCGGCTGAAAGTCTCGGGTGACCTCGTTGAAGGCGAACGGGACGTCCGCGCTGGACAGCGGCACCGCCACCAGCGTCGTCGCGGGCTTCCAGTAGAGGAACGACAGGCCCGCGCCTTCGCGGACCACCTCGCCGTCCCGGTACTGCATCACGTACGTGGTCGGCGTCGACTTCATGTACCCGATGAACATCCGCGCATCCCCCTCGCCTGCTGCGTTGGTTTGTGTGATTGCGACACCATCTTAGTGTCACCAATACACGTTCGCAACAGGAGGGGTGGGAAAGCGGTGTAGGTGGCGTGGATGCCGGTGGACGGGGCGGCCCGGGCGTCCTTGAATCGGGGCATGACGCGCAAGCTCGGGGAGCAGTTGGTCCTGGATGGAGTGCTGACGCCGGAGCTGTTGTCCCGGGCGCTCGCGCGGCAGCAGGAGACGGGGCTGAAGCTGGGCGAGTGCCTGGTGCGGCTGGGCGTGGACGAGACGCCGGTGCTGCGGCTGTTGGCGCAGGAGCTGAAGACGCGCTTCGTGTCCACGGAGAAGCTGGCGCAGGCGAAGGTGGACCCGGCGCTGCTGGAGCGGGTGCCGGTGCGGCTGGCGGAGGGCTTCGACTTCATGCCGCTGCGGCTGGCGCAGGACGCGCTGTACGTGGCCATCTCCGAGCCGCAGCGACAGCGGGCCATCGACGAGATCACGCGGACGGTGGGCGTGGCGCAGGTGCTGCCGTTCGTGGCGGTGCGCCGGTCCATCCGCGCGGCCATCCGCAAGCACTACTACGCGGACGCGCACGCCTTCGAGCACCCGCCGGAGGACCTGGCGTGTCCGCACTGTGGTGCGTCCTGCAAGCCGGGGGACTTCCAGTGCGCGCGCTGCGAGCTGCTGCTCGTGCGGAGCGTGGACGACCTGCCGCCCCGGGACAACGTGTCGCTGGTGCGCGCGCTGCTCACGAAGCCCGAGCAGACGGGAGCGCGCGGCGTGCCCCGGCCGCCCCAGCAGGAGGCGACGCGGGTCGTGGCGTTCCAGGCGCAGGCCACGGCGAAGAAGGGGCCGCCGGTGCGGCCTGTCATCGTGGCGGGGCTGGACCTGGTGAACCAGCCGCTGAGCCCGTTCGAAGCGTACGTGCTGTCGTTCGTGGACGGGCGCACGGCGCTGTCGGACATGGCGCTCATCACCCAGGTGACGGAGCTGGAGCTGCGCGCGGTGTTCGAGTCGCTGTCCGAGCGCGGCGTGACGAAGCTGGTGGGCACGCTGGCGTCGGCGGATGTCTCGTTCTCCGGGGATGGCACGCCCGTGTTCGGGCAGAAGCCGAAGGCGGCGGCTCCGGCGGGAGCACGGCCTCCGCCGGCGCCGTCCGTGACGTTGGGGGCGGCGCTGACGGCGAAGCCTCCCACGGTGCCGCCGGCGTCACCGCCGAAGGGGGAGGACACGCGGGAGGAGGTGCTCCAGCGCGTCGTGCGGCTGGAGCAGGCCGGGAAGCTGGCGGAGGCGCTGGACCTGCTGGAGCGCAGCATCGGGCTCCTGCCGAAACCCGCGCCGCTCTACAACCGCATGGGGATGATCCTCCTGAACCACCAGCGCGACTACGAGCGCGCCAGTGCCTTCTTCCAGAAGGCCTCCGACCTGGAGCCGGAGAACAGCGTCTACACGATGAACCTGTACTCCGTGCTGGCCCTCACCGCCGAGGCCACGAACGCGGGACAGAAGAAGCCCCGGCGCTGAAGGTGCCCATGCCCTCTCCATCCGAGTCCTACCTGCTCGACTTCCATGCACGCCTCGCGGGGGTGACTTCGCGGTGGTTCGCGCATGCGCCCGTGCAAGCGGAGGAAGCGGCTCCTTCGAGCTATGCGCTGCTGGAGGCCGTCGTGCCTCGCGATGCACGGCCCCTGACAGTGCTCGACCTGGCGTGTGGGGATGGATACCTGCTGGAGCTGATTGCGCGACGGGAGCAATCGGAGCTGTCGCTCGTCGGGCTCGACATGAGCGCTCATGAGCTTGAGGCGGCGCGGGCCCGATTGAACGGGACGGCGACGTTGCTTCAGGGACGGGCGCAGTCGCTTCCGCTCGGGGATGCCAGCGTCGACGTGGTGCTGAGCCACCTGGCGCTCATGCTGATGGACGACGTGGAGACCGTGCTCGCGGAGCTGCGGCGTGTGCTGAAGCCGGGCGGGCGGGTATCCATCGTCGTGGGGGGAGACCCGGTGCCGGGGAACGCGCTGGAGGTGTTCGCCGGGCTCATGAAGAGCGCGGTGGCGGTTCCTCCCATGCGGCTGGGCGACCCGCGGGTCCGCTCCGTCAACGGGTTGCAGGAACTCTTCGCCGAGGGCTTCGCGGACGTCATGGTGCGGTCCCTCTCCGTGCAGGGGGATGCGTCGCCCGGTGAGGTCTGGGAGTCACTGCTCACGACGTACGACGCGGACCGCCTGTCCCCAGCGGCGCAGGCGTCTCTTCAAGCCGCGTTCCTCCAGGCCGTGGAGCCGCTGCGGCGCTCGGATGGCAGCGTTCCGTTGCGCTGGGGCATGCGGCAGCTGACTGGGACACGTCATCCCTGATCCGCTCCAGCTGTCAGGTGTTTCCCGGCAACGACCGCCGACAGACGAACCCCTCCTGGGTTGGAGTACAGGCCGTTGCTTCGAGTTCGTCGAAGACGTGCCGCAAGGTTGACGTCAGCTTGACCCCGAAGACCTCGATTTCGGACCACGGGGGGTCATGTGCGAACGCACCATGGTGCTCGTCCACAGCACCGGCGATCCTCGCGCACATCGCCTCTGGAGACTCTCCCTCGAGAGCGGCGAATGACGTGACGCCTCCCGCGAGAGGATCGACCGCCGCTTCCATCAGGCCACTCTTCCAGACGCCGTGGATGACTGGGGTGTTTGCGCGCGATTCAACGACCCATACGTGAAAGACGCGAGCCAAGTCGGCTACCCGGGATCCAAAGTCCCGCGCGACCACGATTCCCACCTTGGATGCCAGTATTGGCATGGTGCGGTTTCCTATCGAGGCAACCCACCCGGACGCGGGGGCGTCCGCCCCCGCGCCGAGTTCCTGCGTGTTCAGACCGACAGCCTTCGAAGTTGCTGGAGCAAGTCCCGGAGCACATTTCCCTCCCAGCCTCCTCCGGCCTCGAACTGCTCCAGAAGGCGCTCAAGGTCTACGAGCTCACGCCATCCACGGACGTGCGAACGGTGAAGGTGCATGTAGTTAAAACGATAAGCTGGCGAAGCCGCATCATCGGTGAGCCGTGGCATCATCAAATAGTCGTCTGGGTCCAGGATCTCATTCCCACATACGGCGCACTTCCGCCGTCCTGGCCCAGTCTTGCGGCTGAGCTCTTCAAGGGCAGCCTCCACTCGCGCTCGCAGTGGATGCGCCTCAAAACACATCCGGTGCATTGAAGCGTCATTGAACGGAAGGAGCACGTCAGCCTCATTCCAGACAAAGGCAGACAACTGCACCACGGCGTCCTCCGACCCCATGATCTTGCCACAAACAGAACAGGGAGTTGCACCTTGAACCAAGACACTCATCACGGCCTTATCTTGGTGGCCTGACCACCATGGTAGACAGCTTGTTGTGACTGCCCGAGCCTCCGCAGCGCCTCGAAGTCCGCTGCGCTAGGAAGTTGGATGCGTATGCCCGAAAATGCGAGTCACCTGGCCTGGAGCAAAGGTAATCCCCCCTGGACCCTGAAGCATCCCCTCATCCGACTCAGATAAGTCCGAAGGCTTCTCGGAAGACGGCGTGCTCGCGAACGAGTTGTGCGAATCGCTCCACCAACGGGCGAAGTCGTTCATCGCTCATTCGCGGCATGGCCATGAAATAGTAGGTGCCC
>JAFADT010000391.1 GCA_023424585.1 Pseudomonadota bacterium | reverse complement strand
GTTCATCCCTGTGCTCCTGAAAGGACGCGGGATGTTATGCGGCCAGCCCCCCGGGGTGAGTCAAGTCTAGTTGGAAAAGTGCGGTAATTTTGTATGGACGGGAAATCACGCATTAAGCCGACTAATCCCATCCCACCAGGGAATCATGAAACCTCAGCGGATGGATGGGAGACCGGGTCTCCACGGACGGCTGGCGCGAGGGGTTGCCGGCGGGCTCGGGGCCGCTGGCGGGTGCTGGCTTCAGCGCACCCGGGCGGTGTTGCCCCGGCTGTCGCCCGCGCACGCGTCCGCCCCGGCGTCGAGCAGCGCCCGCACCGTGCGCGCGTGGCCGTGGTAGGCGGCGAGGACGGGGGCGCCAGACAGCAGGACGGCGAGCATCAACGAGCGTCGGTTCACGGGAGCTCCTGGGGTGACGGGGACCGGTCCACCCCAAGAGCACGCGCTGTGCCGACCTCTTCATTCCTGTGATTCCAATGGGTTGGTGCCTGGAGGCAGGCCTCGGTTATCGGCACTCCGGTGGAGACATCGATTCGTCGGTTCTGGGTGCCACCGTCTTTTCGGTGTGGAAATGGGCCGCGAGATTTCGGTGCGGGCCTCCGGGTGATGCGTCTCGCCATTCGAGAGGCGCGGTGCGGCATCGTTCGCTGACGGTGGGGAGGCCCGTGTTCTTGAGCCGAAGGACGCGGGGCTCGGGTAGGGTGCGCGCATGTCAGGCCCGTTCATCGACGACGCGCGGATTGCCGAGGCGCGCAAGCTGGCGGACGAGATCGTCAACCCGATCTTCGACCTCATCCAACACAACACCACCGTCTCCAACGAGCGCACCGTGCTGCGCTTCTTTGGCATCTCCGGCGCGGGCGCGCGCGGCGTGCCGTTGGCCAACCTGATGGTGGACAAGCTTCAGTCCGCCGGGGTGCTCAACCGGGGCGCGGCGTACTGGTATGGCCGCGCGCTGCAACTGGGCGCGAGCAGCCCGCTGGACGCGGTGGAGCGCATCACCGCGCTGCCCACGGACAGGCTGGGCCCGCTGTCGCCGGAGCTGGAGGCCAACCTGCGCGACGCCGTGCGCGAGGAGGCTCGCGCGGCGATGGCGGAGCTGAAGACCCGCATCGCCCAGCGCAACGCCCTGCGCGAGCAGTTCCCCATGTCCCCCGCGCCGCACAAGTACGTCATCGTCGCCACCGGCAACATCTACGACGACGTGGACCAGGCCCGCGCGGCGGCCCAGGCGGGCGCGGACGTCATCGCGGTCATCCGCTCCACGGCGCAGTCGCTGCTGGACTACGTGCCCCACGGCGCGACCACGGAGGGCTACGGCGGCACCTACGCCACCCAGGAGAACTTCCGCATCATGCGCGAGGCCCTGGACGACGAGAGCCGCAAGCTCAAGCGCTACATCCAGCTCACCAACTACTCGTCCGGCCTGTGCATGTCGGAGATCGCCTTCTGCGCGGCGTACGAGCGGCTGGACATGCTGCTCAACGACGCGATGTACGGCATCCTCTTCCGCGACATCAACATGCGGCGGACGTTCATCGACCAGTACTTCAGCCGCCGCATCTGCGCCCTGGCCGGCATCATCATCAACACCGGCGAGGACAACTACATCACCACCGCGGACGCCTACGACGCGGCCCACACCGTCATCGCCAGCCAGTTCATCAACGAGTGCTTCGCCAAGCGCGCCGGCCTCAAGGACTGGCAGCTGGGCATCGGGCACTCCTACGAGATCGACCCGTACCGCGAAGACACGCTGCTCCTGGAGCTGTCGCAGGCCATGCTGGTGCGCCGCTGCTTCCCGGACGCGCCGCTCAAGTACATGCCGCCCACGAAGCACAAGGAGACGGACATCTTCTTCAGCCACGCGTACGACGTGATGGCGGACCTGGTGGCCATCTGGACGCGGCAGGGCATCCAGCTGCTGGGCATGATGACGGAGGCCATGCACACGCCGCTGCTCGCGGACCGGTACGTGGCGCTCAAGTCCGCGTCGTACATTCACCGCGCGGCGCGGGGCATCGACGAGGAGTTCACCGTCCGCGAGGACGGGAAGATCGCCAACCGCGCGCGAGAGGTCTTCGCGAAGGCGGAGGAGCTGCTGCGTGAGTGCCACTCCGAGGGCATGGTCGCCGCCATCGGCAAGGGCCGCTTCGGCGACGTGAAGCGCGAGGAGACCGGCGGCAAGGGCCTGGACGGCGTGCTGCTGAAGGCGCCGGATTACTTCAACCCGTTCCTGGAAATGCTGGAGGCGTCATGATCCTGAGTACCTTTGTTGCCGTGATGGTGGCCGCGGGCGGTAGCGCGGATGCGTTGAGCAGCGTCACGGTGAAGAACATCGCCCTGAAGGCCCCGGCGGCGTGGACGCGCTCCACCGTGGATGGCTCGGAGAAGTTCCTGGCGCCCTCGGGCGACGCGTACTTCTTGGTGGACGTGGGCACGGTGCAGACCGCGGGCATGAAGGCGGAGCTGTGCCGCACGAAGATCCTCGCCAACATCGGCGGCGAGGGCTGGACGATGCTGAAGGTGGGCGGCCAGCCGGCGGCCACGAAGACGGACACGGACGCGGCGCCGGACGGCAGCGGCAACGTGGACACGGTGACGTACGTGGGCTGCAACGGGAAGACGACGTGGTCGGTGGTCTTCTACATGGAGCAGGGCAAGAAGGACCGGTTCGAGCAGGTGGCCCAGAAGGTGGGCACCAGCGTGACGTTCACGCCGCCGAAGAAGGGGTAGTTCGATGGTGAAGCCGAGCAAGCAGATCATCCGTCCCTACGGCGACCGTCGCGACGACGGCATGGTGCAGCTGTCGTTCACGCTGCCGGTGCCGTTGTCGGAGAAGGCCAAGGAGGCCGCCTCCCAGTTCACGAAGAAGATGGGCTTCACCGACGTGAAGGTGGCCGCCGCCGAGCGCGCGGCGGACCAGTACACCTTCTTCGTCATCTACGCCCGCTCCTCCGTGACGCTGGACTACGCGGAGATCGACGTGCCGGAGGTGGTGGTGCGCAAGATGGGGTTCGACGACCTCAACGCGCTCATCAAGGACAAGGTGCGTCGGCGCATCGTCGTCTTCGGCGCGTGCACCGGCACGGACACGCACACGGTGGGCATCGACGCCATCCTGAACATGAAGGGCTACGCGGGCGACTACGGCCTGGAGCGCTACCCCGGCTTCGAGGCGTACAACCTGGGCAGCCAGGTGCCCAACGAGGACCTCATCCGCAAGGCCACCGCGAAGCACGCGGACGCCATCCTGGTGTCGCAGGTCGTCACGCAGCGCGACGTGCACAAGGACAACTCGCGCCAGTTCATCGAGGCGGCGAAGGCGGCGGGCATCCACGGCAAGACGCTGCTGCTGTTGGGCGGGCCGCGCGTGGACCACAAGCTGGCGCTGGAGCTGGGCTTCGACGCGGGCTTCGGGCCGGGCACCAAGCCGTCCGACGTGGCGAACTACATCGTGCACGCGGTGATGAAGAAGGAAGGCACGGAGTCCGCGGACTCCCACTACCAGGGGGAACCCTCGTGAGCACTGGTACGAAGGCGGTCCTGCGGCTGCGCATGGGCAGCCATGACGCGCACTACGGCGGCAACCTGGTGGACGGGGCGCGGATGCTCGGCCTGTTCGGGGACGTGGCCACGGAGCTGTGCATCCGCTCGGACGGGGACGAGGGGCTGTTCCGCGCCTACGACTCCGTGGAGTTCCTGGCCCCGGTGTACGCGGGCGACTTCATCGAGGCGGAGGGGGAGATCGTCTCCGCGGGCAACACCTCGCGGAAGATGCGCTTCGAGGCTCGCAAGGTCATCAAGCCCCGGCCGGACGTGAATGACTCGGCGGCGGACGTGCTGCCGGAGGCGGTGGTGGTGTGCCGCGCTTCGGGCACCTGCGTGGTCCCGAAGGACAAGCAGCGAGGGCGGCGATGAGCAGGCCCATGGTCCTCACCGCCGCCATGGTGGGGGCGGAGACGACGCGCGAGCAGACGCCGTACCTGCCCATCACCGCGGAGGAGATCGCCGAGGACGCGGTGAAGTGCCGCGAGGCGGGCGCGGCGATGGTGCACCTGCACGTGCGCACGGCGGAGGGCAAGCCGTCGCAGGACGCGGAGCTGTTCCGCGCGGCCATCCGGGCCATCCGCGCGCGCACGGACGTGCTCATCCAGGTGTCCACGGGCGGCGCGGTGGGCATGGGCGTGGACGAGCGGTGCGGCGGGCTGACGCTCACCGGCGCGGACAAGCCGGACATGGCCACGCTCACCACGGGCACGGTGAACTTCGGGGAAGAGGTGTTCTGGAACCCGAGGCCGCTGGTGCGCGACATCGCGAAGCGCATCCGCGCCATCGGCCTCAAGCCGGAGCTGGAGTGCTTCGACGTCGGGATGATCGACGAGGCGCGCTACCTGGCGAAGGAGGGGCTGGTGGAGCTGCCGGCGCACTTCGACTTCGTGCTGGGCGTGCCGGGCACGCTCCAGGCGCGGCCGGAGGTGCTGGACTTCATGATCGCCTCGCTGCCGGAGGGCAGCTCCTGGACGGTGGCGGGCGTGGGGCGCCAGCAGCTGCCGTTCGTGGACGAGGCCGCGAAGCGCGGCGGCAACGCGCGCGTGGGCCTGGAGGACAACATCTACCTGTCCAAGGGCGTGCTCGCGAAGGGCAACTTCGAGCTGGTGGCGGAGGCCGCGAAGCGGGCGCGCGCCGCGGGCCGTGAGGTCGCGACCCCGGAGCAGGCCCGGCAGCTCCTGCGGCTGGGCTGAGGACGCCGCGCGCGGTGCCACCCCGTGAGGCCCGGGAGCGGACGACGCCCCGGGCCTTCGTGTCTCGGGGGCGCTCGCGCCCGCGTGGGCGCCTCGCGTGGAGGATGCCGCTCGCGCGCGAGGGAGGTGGGGCATCCGGGGCCGTTCAGGCAGCCCAGGCCCAGCCCACGTGACCATCCGGGCGCACCAGCAGGCCCCCCACGCCGTCGAGCTCCCCGCGCCCCACGCAGCCGCGTGCGCGCAGCGTCGTCACGTGCGAGGGCCAGCCGGGCTCCCAGCGGGGCAGGGGACGCGCGTCGTCCTCGCCCAGGCCCAGCAGCAGCCACCGGCCCGGATGCAGCGCCGCGTAGAGCCGCGCTTCCGCCCCGTCCTGGAGCGAAAGCGCCACGTCGCTCAGGCGCCGGCCACGCCAGTCCGTCAGCAGCGGTGACGTCGCCTCCGGCGCGGGCACGTCCAGCGGCGCGTAGCCCACGTCGAGCGCTCCGATGGTGTCCGCGAGTCGGCGGTTCAGCCCTGGCTCACGGAGCAGGTCGCTCAACAGCGCGCGCAGGGCCAGCGTCTCCCGCGTGGCGCCCATGAGGGCGGTCTGCGCCAGCGTGTTGTGGAGCAGCGCTTCGCCCACGGGGCGGCGCTCGCGCGAGTAGCTGTCGAGCAGGGCGTCCGGCGCGCCGTCCTTCACCACCGCCGCGAGCTTCCATCCCAGGTTCATCGCGTCCTGCATGCCGACGTTGAGCCCCTGGCCTCCCGCGGGGAAGTGGATGTGCGCGGCATCTCCGGCCAGCAGCACGCGCCCCTCGCGGTAGCGCTCCGCGAGCCGCGTCTCGTTCCCGAACCGGGACAGCCACCGGGGCTCGCGCATGCCGAAGTCCGAGCCCGCGATGCGCAGCGTGCTCTCTCTCAGCTCCTCCAGCGTCACGGCCTCGCGCACGGGCACCTTCTCCCGGAGCGGATCACTGACGACGATGCGATGGACGCCCGGCGCCATGGGGACCACCATCACGCCGCCCTGCTCATTCGAGATGCCGAGCGCGGGCTGGGCCGGTGGCGCACCCAACGTCACGTCGCCGAGCACCGCCGTGCGCGTCACGTCCGTCCCTGGGAACGGAATGCCCGAGAGCCGCCGGACCGCGCTCCGCGCCCCGTCCGCGCCCACCACGTAGCGCGCTCGGACCCGGAACGCCCCGGCGTCCGTGGAGCCCTCCAGGTCCACGCCCTCTGCGTCCTGGCGCAGGGCCTCCACCGTGTGGCCGCGCCGCACGGCCACGCCCAGCTCCTTCGCTCGCTCCTCCAGCAGGGCCTCCGTCATCGCCTGCGGCAGGAACAGCGTGTAGGGGAAGCGCGTGTCCAGGACGCTGAAGTCCAGGCGCGTGTCGAGCATCCCGAAGTGCCCCGTGGGCAGCGGCCGCCCCCGCTCCAGGAACCGCCCCTCCAGCCCGCGCAGCGCCAGCACCTCCAGCGAGCGCGGGTGCAGGGTCAGCGCCCGGGACTCGCGCACGGCCTCCCAGCGCCGCTCGAACAGCTCCACCCGCACGCCCGCCAGCGCCAGCTCGCACGCGAGCCACAGCCCGGTGGGACCTCCGCCCACCACTGCCACATCGAGGACCTCCGCCATGACGACCTCCGCCCGAAGGCATCAAACTAACGTTGTTAGGGAAAGACTAACGCTGTTAGTTTGTCAAGCCAGCGAGGGCCAGGGTGGGCATGCGAATCCAGCGGGAGCAGGTGGTGGCGGCGGCGTGGACGCTGCTGGACGAGCACGGCCTGGAGGGCCTCACGATGCGCGTGCTGGCGAAGGCGCTCTCCATCCAGGCCCCCTCGCTGTACTGGCACTTCCCAGGCAAGCAGGCGCTGCTGGACGCGATGGCGGACACGCTGGTGCAGGGCGTGGCGCTGACGCTGACGGCGGAGTCGCCGTGGGAGACGGTGGTGCGCACCGTGGCCGAGGAGCTGCGGCGCGCGTTCCTGGCCCACCGGGACGGCGCTCGCGTCTACGCCGGCACCATCGTCGTCTCCGAGCACACGCTGCGCGTCGCCGACACCGTCATCGGCGCGCTGACGCGAGCGGGGCTCGACTCGACGGAGGCGGGCTGGGCGGCGTTCAGCGCGCTGGACTACGTGCTGGGCTTCACCATCGAGGAGCAGGGCTTCGCCTCGCAGGACGCCGAGGCGAAGGAGCGGGAAGGGGCGCTGCGGCAGCTCGCCTCGGTGCGCTATCCGCACGCGGCCGGCGCGGTGGACGCCATCCTGGACCGCGACTTCGATCGCCGGTTCGCCTTCGGGCTGGACCTGCTCGTCGCGGGCATCCGCGCGCGGCTGTCCCCGCGGTAGCGCGGCGCTGTCAGGAGCCCGGCGCCCAGCTCGTCCCGCCGCCCGGCACGCAGCGCACCCCCTGACACCGCGCCTCCATCCGGCTGTCCGCCCCGGGCGGCTCGGGCATCATGCCGCGCATCCCTCCCTGTCTAAGGGGAGGCCACGAGGAGCCGCGAAGCGATGGACACGGGACTGCAAGGCAAGGGCGTGCTGGTGACGGGCGGCGCGGGCGGCATCGGCTCCGCGCTGGTGCGGGCGTTCGCGGGCGAGGGCGCGAAGGTGGCGGTGCACTACCACCGCAGCCAGCAGAAGGCGGAGGCGCTCGCGCGCGAGGTGGGCGGGGCGGCCGTGCGCGCGGACCTGACGGTGGAGGCGGACGTGGACGCGCTGGTGCCGCGGGCCGTGAAGGGCCTGGGCCAGCTGGACGTGCTGGTGTGCAACACCGGCGTGTATCCCGCGCCCGACGAGCCGGTGTGGACGATGTCGCTGGAGCGCTGGCGCCGCACGCTGGCGCAGAACCTGGACAGCGTGTTCCTGAGCTGCCGCGCCTTCCTGCGCCACGTGGAGACCACCGGCACGGGCAGCATCGTCATCATCAGCTCCACCGCGGGCCTCTTCGGCGAGGCAGGCCACACGGACTACGCGGCGGCGAAGGGGGCGCTCGCGGTGGGCTTCGTGAAGAGCCTGAAGAACGAGCTGCACCGCATCGCGCCCATGGGCCGGGTCAACGTGGTGTGCCCGGGCTGGACGGCGGTGGAGCGCAACCGTGACACGCTGGAGGACCCGCGGTTCGTGGGCCGCGTCACGCGGACGATGCCGCTGCGCAAGGTGGGGCAGCCGGAGGACGTGGCGCGCGTCGTGGTGACGCTCGCGTCGGATCGCATCTCCGGGCACGTGACGGGTGAGGTCGTCACCGTGGCCGGAGGCATGGAAGGACGGGTGCTGCATGAAGACTGAGCTGGATGTCCGGACGTACAACCGCGAGGCGTGGAACGGCGAGGTGGGGCGCGGCAACCCGTGGACGGTGCCGGTGTCCCCGGAGGTCATCGCCGCCGCGCGGCGCGGCGACTGGAGCGTGGTGCTCACCCCGAGGAGGCCCGTGCCGCGCGAGTGGTTCGGGGACCTGGAGGGCAAGGACGTGCTGGGCCTGGCGAGCGCGGGCGGCCAGCAGTGCCCGGTGCTCGCGGCGGCGGGCGCGCGCGTCACCGTCTTCGACAACTCGCCCGCGCAGCTGGCGCAGGACCGGAAGGTGGCCGAGCGCGAGGGCCTGGCGCTCCAGGACGTGGAGGGCGACATGCGGGACCTGTCCGCCTTCGCCGATGGGAGCTTCGACCTCGTCTTCCACCCGTGCTCCAACTGCTTCGCGGAGGAGATCCTGCCGGTGTGGCGCGAGGCCTTCCGCGTGCTGCGCCCGGGCGGCGCGCTCCTGTCGGGCCTCTGCAACCCGGTGCGCTACCTCTTCGACCCGGTGGAGGAGGAGAAGGGCGTGCTGCGGCTCAAGTACACGATGCCGTACTCGGACTTCACCAGCCTCACGGACGAGGAGCGCCGCCGCTACACCGACAAGGGCGAGCCCATGGTCGTGGGCCACTCGCTGGAGGATCAGCTGGGCGGACAGCTGGCGGCGGGCTTCGTGCTCACCCACCTCTTCGAGGACAAGTACGACGCGAAGGACCTGCTCTCCACGTTCCTGCCCACCTTCATCGCCACACGCGCCGTGAAGCCCTTATCGCGTTCGTGACACAGACTTGCGTTGCGCCTGGCCGTCTCGAAAGCCTACAGATAGAGGTGTCCGGGTCCTCCCGGACTTCCCCCTATCCGTAGGAGTCGTTCATGAAGGTGTCGCTGCGTCTTTCCGCCGTGTTGCTGATGGGTGTGTCGTTGCTGGGCCTGGGCTGTGAGGGTGCGGGCGCGAGGGATCCGCTGAACGCCATCGAGGCGGGCGCGCAGGTGGCGGTGGATCCGTCGCTGGCGGAGGTGAAGCAGGGCGCCGTGGGCGACACGGTGCTGCGCTGCACGCAGCCGCAGGACGGCAGCTACCTGGAGGTCGTGCAGACCGCCACGGGCTACGAGGCGGCCACGGTGTCCGAGGCCTACGACCCGTGGGACTGCCGCTGCACCTACGAGAAGCGCGTGGTGCTGGGGGAGTACACGCGGTGCAACCGCTCCACGGT
>JAFADT010000370.1 GCA_023424585.1 Pseudomonadota bacterium | reverse complement strand
CACCGGCATCGAACAGCACAGCCCCCCAACCCCGACCTGGCAGCCCAGGCCCTCGCTGCCCCCGCTCGCTCCCCGCCCGGAAGCCCCGCCCCCGTCCGACGGTGAATGCCCGTCGCACGACGACTTCGACGACCCCATCGCGTCCTGGTAGGGAACCCGGGCATGAGCGTGCCCCGCCCCAACCCGCTGCTGTCGGACCGCGACGTGGACTTCCAGCTCTATGAGGCGCTGGACACCGCCGCCCTCTGCACGCTGCCTGCCTTCCAGGAGCACTCGCG
The DNA here is from genome assembly GCA_023424585.1 of Pseudomonadota bacterium. Lineage (GTDB taxonomy): Bacteria > Myxococcota > Myxococcia > Myxococcales > Myxococcaceae > Corallococcus. The sequence continues at coordinate 2,918 of JAFADT010000370.1, read as the reverse complement.
TGACACCTTCACGCTCCTCCTGGACAGCACCCGCCGCTTCGCCCGCGAGGTGCTCGCCCCCACCTACCGGCCCATGGACGCCACCCCGCCCGTCTTCGAACACGGCCGGGTGCGCGTCCACCCCGCCATGCGCGCGCTCTACGCCGGCATGGCCGACCTGGGTCTGCTCACCGCCACCCGCCCGCCCGAGGTCGGCGGCCAGCAGCTCCCCCTCACCGTGCACGCCGTGGCCAGCGCCTACCTCATGGCCGCCAACCTGAGCGCCTATGGCTACCTGGGCCTCACCATCGGCGCCGCGCACCTGCTGGAGGTCTTCGGCACGCCCTTCCTGCGCGACACCTTCATGGCCCGGATGTACCGGGGCGAGTGGACCGGCACCATGGCCCTCACCGAGCCCCAGGCCGGCAGCAGCCTCGCGGACGTGAAGACGCGCGCCACGCCCGCGCCGGACGGCACGTACCGCCTCCAGGGCTCCAAGATCTTCATCAGCGGCGGCGACCAGGACTTCACCGACAACGTCGTGCACCTCACCCTCGCCCGCATCGAAGGCGCGGAGGGCGGCACGCGCGGCGTGTCCCTCTTCGCCGTGCCCGCGCGCAGGCCCCAGGGCGACACCCTCGTCCCCAACGACGTCCAGGTGGCCGGCGTCATCCACAAGATCGGCTGGCGCGGCCTGCCCAGCCTCGTCCTCAACTTCGGCGAGTCCCAGGACTGCCACGGCTGGCTCGTGGGCCAGCCCGGACGCGGGCTCGCGTGCATGTTCCAGATGATGAACGAGGCGCGCATCATGGTGGGCCTCAACGGCGTGTCCACCGCCGCCGTCGCCTACCAGGAGTCGCTCACCTACGCGCGCGAGCGCCCCCAGGGCCGCCCCGCCGGCATCCGCGACACCGCGCGCGCCCAGTTCCCCATCATCGAGCACGCCGACGTGCGCCGCATGCTGCTGCGCCAGAAGGCCATCGTGGAGGGCGGCCTCGCGCTCCTGCTCGCCACCTCCACCCAGTCGGACCTCGCCCACCACGCCCCGGACGAGGCCGCGCGCAAGCGCGCGCAGCTGCTCCTGGACCTGCTCACGCCCATCGCCAAGACGTTCCCCGCGGAGAAGGGCTTCGAGTCCAACGCGCTCGCGCTCCAGATCCACGGCGGCTACGGCTACTCCAGCGAGTACCTCCCGGAGGCGTGGCTGCGCGACCAGAAGCTCAACAGCATCCACGAGGGCACCACCGGCATCCAGGGCCTGGACCTGCTCGGGCGCAAGGCGGTGGCGGAGGGCGGCGCCGCGCTCCAGGCGCTCGACGCGGAGGTGCGCGCCACCACCGCCCGCGCCCGCGCCGCCGGAGTGGAGCCCGGGTGGAGCGACGCGCTGGAGGACGCGTTTCAGCAGGCCGCGGCCCTCACCCGGGAGCTGGGCGCGCGCGGCATGGCGGGGGAAGTGGACGTGATGCTCCGTCACAGCACGGACTTCCTGGAGCTCTTCAGCGTGGTGGCCGTGGCGTGGCGCTGGCTCGCGCAAGGCGCCGCCGCGAAGGAGGGGCTCTCCCGCGCGCCCTCCCCCGAGGACGTCGCCTTCTACGAGGGCAAGCTCGCCGCCGCGCAGTACTGGTTCGCCGTGGAGGTGCCGCGCGTGCCGCTGCTCGCCCACCTGTGCCGCACGAGCGAGGACTCCTACGCGCGCATGCGCCCGGACTGGTTCTGACATGTCTGTCTCCTTCCACCTGTGCCAGCCCGGGAAGGGCGCGTCGTGCGGCGCCTGCTGCGGCCTCTACAACTTCCGGGACCACTCGCGCGCGGCGCTGACCCGGCGGCTCACGGCGCAGACCGAGCGGCTCTCCCGCACACCCCACACGCCCGAGGCCTACGCCGAGGCCGCGCGCGAGCTCACCGCGAACCGGGACGCCCCCGCGCTCTTCCCCATCGTGCGGGTGTGTCCCCTGCTGGGCTTCCTGGACGCGGAGCACCAGCGCGTGGGCTGCCTGGGCCACCCGATGGTGACGGGCGGCACGGACCTGCGCGACTGCGGCGTGTACCGCGCCACCATCTGCGAGACCTTCACCTGTCCGTCCTTCGGCTGGCTCACCGACGCGCAGGCGCGGCTGGTCCAGGCCGCGTGCGCGGACTGGTACCTCTATGGGCTGGTCATCACCGACGTGGAGTTCGTGCGCGGCTGCCTGAAGCTCCTCGAGTGGGAGCTGGGAGGCCCCGCGTCCCCGGACGTCCTGCGCGAGCGCCCGGAGTCGCTCGCCGCCATGCGCCGCCTCTTCGCCCTCAAGGAGACGGCTCCCGGCCGCGACAGCCAGGCCGCCGTGTTCGGCCGCTTCGCCCACGACGCGGAAGGGGAGCCCACCCCTCGCTCGCTCGACTACGCGGCGCTGGGCACGCGCGCCGCCCCCGAGGACGACGTGGTGCTGTGCCTGGGCTACACGCCGTCGAGCGCACCAGAGCTCCTCGCCGCGCGGGACCTGGTGCGCGACCACGTGCGCGCCGTGGCCGCCACGCTCCCCGCGTAGCCTTCGCCATCGGGAAGCCAACACTCCACGGCACGCCGGACGCTTGCAACGGCAGGGGGTCGTCCGCAGGTTCGCCTGCGGGAGGGCTGGCGGATGGGTGGACGGTGGATGTGGTGGGGGATGGTGGGGGTGTGCTCGCTCGCTTCCGGCTGTCGGGAGCAGGACACCGCGGACACGGTGCCGGCGGTGCCGGCGACGATCCAGTCCCGCGACTCCGCGAGCGGCGGACTGATGGTGCCGGCCACGCCCGCGCTGGCGCGAAGCACGGTGGACGGCATCCGCGCTCCGAGCGGCGACGCGCCTCCCACGGCGAACGCACAGGTGCCTCCGGACACGGCACCGCCCCCCGGCGCCCGGCCACTGCCAGGGCCCCGCGTGAACGCGCCCGCGCAGGGCCCCACGGCCCAGGCG
>JAFADT010000365.1 GCA_023424585.1 Pseudomonadota bacterium | reverse complement strand
CACCTGGCCGCCACCGTCCAGGCAAACCCGGTCATCCCGGCCGCCGCCAAGCCCCCGGCCAAGGCCGCCGCCAAGCCCGCCGCGAAGAAGGCCGCCCCGACCCCCGCCCCGGTGCCGCAGGAGGAGGACGGCCCCGAGCGCACCATGGTCATGCAGCTGCCCACCACCCCCGAAGGCGGCGAGGACGACTGGACGGCGCTCGTCGACGAGCTCGACAAGTAGCCGCTTCCGCCCCGCCCTCCCCTCACCCGGGAGGGCCGGGGCCTTCCGGAAACGACAAGGGCCCGCGCACTCCGTGGAGTGCCGGGCCCTTCGTCGCGCTCAGGGTGCTGTCCCGCCAGCTACAGCGCCGTGGCCGCCTTCGCCTCACGGATGAGGTCCCGGAAGTGCAGCGCGCCCACCACGTCCCGCGCCACCGACACCGGGCGGCCCTCTTCCCGGGCCTGCGCCTGCGCCACCCGCCAGCGCTCCAGCAGCGCCCGCGTCGCGATGTACGCCAGCACGAGGGGGAAGCCCCCCGGCATCACCACCACCAGCACCGCCATCGCCAACTTCAGCCACGCCCACATGACCTGCGCCCTCGTCGTCCTGAGATACGCTCACTTGGATGCACAGTGCGTGCCCAGGGTGCGAAAATAATTACGCACCCAGATTCCAAGGGGTTATGGCTCCCAAGGCCCTCAAGAGTGCGGACGGCGTCCCCACAACCCTGGCATTTTTGCCGCAGTGGCCGCGGAACCGTCGGTTAAGTTGACGCGCGTGAGCCCCCCTCGACCGACCTCGGAGATTCGCTCGTTCACCAGCGTGGAGGACGCGGCGCGTCGCCTGGAGGCGGTGGGCTACCTGTCGTCCCCTGAGATCGCCACGGCGGTGTTCCTCGCGGACCGGATGGGCAAGCCCATCCTGGTGGAGGGCCCGGCGGGCGTGGGCAAGACGGAGCTCGCCAAGGCCCTGGCCCAGGCGCTGGACCGGACCTTCCTCCGGCTCCAGTGCTACGAGGGCCTGGACGAGGCCAAGGCCCTCTACGAGTGGGAGTACGCCAAGCAGCTGCTCTACACGCAGCTGCTCCGGGACAAGATTGGCGAGCTGACCCAGGGCACGGCCACGCTGTCGGAGGCCGCGGACCGGCTCGCGTCCGGGGACGCGGTGTTCTTCTCCGAGCGCTTCCTCCTCCCCCGCCCCATCCTCCAGGCCCAGCTGTCGGACACGCCGGCCCTGCTCCTGGTGGATGAGATCGACAAGGCGGATCCGGAGTTCGAGGCCTTCCTGCTGGAGGTCTTGTCTGACAACGCTGTCACGGTGCCGGAGCTGGGCACCATCCGCGCGAAGCACATCCCGCGCGTCATCCTCACCAGCAACAACGCCCGCGAGCTGTCGGACGCGCTCAAGCGGCGCTGCCTCCACCTGCACATCGACTTCCCGGACCGCGAGCGCGAGCTGCGCATCGTCCGCGCGCGCCTCCCCGAGGTCCCCCAGGTGCTGGCCGAGCAGGTGGTGGAGGCCGTGGCCGCCATCCGCGCGCTCGACCTGAAGAAGGCCCCGTCCATCAGCGAGACGCTCGACTGGGCCCAGAGCCTGGCGCTGCTCAACGCGGAGGCGCTCAGCGCCGACGTCGTCGCCGCCACGCTCAACCTCGTCCTCAAATACGAGGGCGACATCGAGAAGGCCCGCGCCAACCTCCCCACCATCGCGCAGGCCTGACGCAGAGCGGCGCATTCGAGGGGCCGCGGATCCCTTCGTTGGTGTTTCACGCTTTGCGTCCCCGCTGTAGCTGGGTACAAGTCCGCAAGCCGTCCCACCCCTAGCCCGAGAGGAACTTCCCGATGAGCTCGACCTCATCCACCGTGCTGCGCGCCGAACACATCTGGCTCGATGGGAAGCTGATGAAATGGGACGAGGGCAACGTGCACGTGATGACGCACGCCCTCCACTACGGCCTGGGCGTCTTCGAGGGCATCCGCGCCTACAAGACCCATGATGGCCGGCTCGCCGTCTTCCGGCTGCGCGAGCACATCCGCCGCCTGCTCGACTCCGCGCACATCATCATGCTGCAGATCCCCTACACCGAGGACGAGCTGGTGGAGGCCACGCTGGAGCTCCTGCGCAAGCAGCGGGCCCAGTTCGCCAACGGCGCGTACCTGCGCCCGGTGGCCTTCATGGGCGACGGCGCCATGGGCCTGGGCGCGGTGAACCCCACCCGCGTGGGCATCACCGCCTGGGACTGGGGCGCGTACCTGGGCGACAAGGGCATGAAGGAGGGCATCCGCGCCAAGGTCAGCTCCTTCACGCGCAACCACGTGAACGTGAACATGGTGCGCGGCAAGATTACGGGCCAGTACGTCAACTCCATCCTCGCCAAGCGCGAGGCGGTGCTCGCCGGCTACGACGAGGCCATCCTCCTGGACGTCAGCGGCTTCGTCGCGGAGGCCTCCGGCGAGAACATCTTCATGGTGAACAAGAAGGGCGTCATCAAGACGCCGCCCCTCTCCTCGCCCATCCTCGACGGCATCACCCGCGACACGGTGCTGCGCCTCCTGCGCGACCACAACCACTACATCGAGGAGGTGACGTTCACCCGCGACGCCCTCTACATCTCCAACGAGATCTTCTTCACGGGCACCGCGGCGGAGATCACCCCCGTGCGCGAGGTGGACAACCGCCAGGTGGGCACCGGCAAGCCGGGCCCCATCGGCTCGTTCATCCAGGAGATGTACTTCCGCGTCGTGCGGGGCCAGGAAGCCCGCTATGCGGACTGGCTGACCTACGTTTGAGGACAGTCGGCGGACGCGAAGTCCCGGCGGCCGGGGGAATCGGGTAGAACCTGTACCCGATGCCTCCCGCCGGCTACGCGTACGAAGACAATCCCTTCAAGCTGGAGAACCCGTCCATCCTCGACATCGCTCCAGGGGAGCCGAAGTCGCTGGAGGACACGGGACTGAGGATGGGTCTGCTGTCGGACCTGGGCCTCAAGTTCCTCTACTACGCCGGCACCGGCACGGGCGTGGCCATCGCGGAGAGCATGTGCCTGCCCTGGTCCGGCGTGGTGGAGCACGTGGTGGACTTCCTCGCCGCGGAGAAGCTCGTGGACCTGCGCGGCGGCAAGGGCTTTGGCCGCGCGTCCGTGGAGTTCGCCCTCACGGAGAAGGGCCGCGAGTACGCCCGCGACGCCCTCACCCGCTCCACCTACGTGGGGCCCGCCCCCGTCCCCATCGAGCAGTACAACGCCCTCATCGGCAGCCAGACGGAGGAGACGCCCGTCGTGGGCCAGGAGGACCTGGTCTCCGCCCTGAGCCACCTCACCGTCTCCGCGGAGCTGATGGACAAGCTGGGCCCGGCCGTGAACTCCGGCCGCTCGCTCTTCCTCTACGGCCCGCCGGGCAACGGCAAGACGAGCCTGGCGGAGGCCATCTCCAACATGTTCGGCGGCGAGGTCTTCGTCCCGCACTGCCTGGAGATCGACAACCAGATCATCAAGGTCTTCGACCGCATCATCCACACGCCCGTGTCGCTGGAGATGGGCCGCGACGCCAACGGCCGCCGGCAGACCTTCGAGATGGACAAGCGCTGGTCGCTCTGCCGGCGCCCCGCGGTGGTGGTGGGCGGTGAGCTGACCCTGGAGACGCTGGACCTCATCTACTCGGAGAGCACCCGCTTCTACGAGGCGCCATTCCAGGTGAAGGCCAACGGCGGCATGCTCCTCATCGACGACTTCGGCCGCCAGAAGGTCCACCCCACGGACCTGCTCAACCGGTGGATCGTCCCGCTGGAGAAGCGGGTGGACTTCCTCACCCTGCACACCGGCAAGAAGTTCGAGATCCCCTTCGATCAGCTCCTCGTCTTCTCCACCAACCTGGACCCCAAGGAGCTGGTGGACGAGGCCTTCCTGCGCCGCATCAAGTACAAGATTGAAGTGGGCAACCCGGACGAGGAGTCCTACCGGGAGATCTTCCGCCGGGTCTGCGAGGCGGCGGGCATCCCCTACGTGGACCAGGCCATCACCTACCTGGTGGAGCACTACTACAAGCCGCGCAGCATGGAGATGCGCTCGTGCCACCCGCGCGACCTCGTCTCCCTCATCCGCGACGCGGCCCGATACCGGCAAATCCCGCCAGCCCTTTCAAAAGACCTCCTCGATCAGGCGTGCGAGGTGTTCCTGGTGAATCTGTAGTCGGGTTTTATTTGTTCCAACCGCGCGGAATTTCTAGAATCCGCGTGCCGTTGTACCTCCCGGCGCTGTCTTCCGGGAATCAGCGCCCGGGGCGGGCCGGGGCGACAAGGAGCCGCAGTCCGTGAAGGAACGCTACCAGGACATCGACGAGAAGAACGAGCAGCTGCGCGAGTACCTCGAGATCTACAAGGACAAGCAGCCCGCGCGTGAGTTCCTCGACCGGTTCGAGATGTCGTGGATCTACCACGACGCCGCGCTCGAAGGCGTCGTGTACACGCACCAGGAGCTGATGGCCGCGCTCTTCCCGGAGCGCACGGCGGCGGAAGCCTCCATGATCCCGGTGGTGCTGGAGATCCGCAACCACAAGGCGGTGGCGGACTACATCCGCGAGGAGGCCGCGGGCGCGAAGAAGCAGTCCGCGCTCACGCTCACCACCATCAAGCGGATGCACGACCTCTTCCTGGGCAACACGCCGGAGGCCCTGGCGGAGCGCGCGCGCATGGAGCGCCGCGAGCGCACGGAGAAGGAGCTGGCCAAGGAGCGCGACCGCGCGGGGCTGCGCAAGGACATGCCCCTGCACCGCACCTACTTCCACGACATCACCCAGCCCGCGAAGATCCAGGCGCGGCTGGAGAAGCTCGTGGACCACACGGCCAGCGCGGAGTTCCGCGAGTTCCACCCCATCAAGCAGGCGGCGGTGGTGCAGCACGAGTTCCTGCAGATCTTCCCCTTCACCGAGCACAGCGGGAAGGTGGGGCGCATGTGCAGCAACCTCATCCTGCTGCGCAACGGCTACATGCCCGCGGTCATCCACTCCATCGACCGGCAGCGCTACTACGAGTCCTTCCGCGCGCCCGTGGCCACGTTCCGCACGGTGCTGATGGACGCGATGGAGAACTCGCTGGACAACGGCGTGAAGTACTTCCGCGACCTGGGCCGCAAGTACAAGACCGTCTAGTCGCGGGAAGCGAAGTCGGAGCCGTGCGCATCGGGTCCCCCGGCGCGCACGGCGCGCGGCCTGGACGCGCGCCACCGCCACCCGGCGGTGCTGGACGAGCGCGACCGGCCCCCCAACACCAGGCGAGCGAGCACCCGGACTGACGGCCTTCCGCTCTCGCGTGAAGGCCGCGCGGTTCGTCGACACCATTGGGGTGTTGGAAACACCTTTTCCGGAACGTCATGGGGAGAACATCCGACTTCTCGAATCCCTGTGCCGGAGGAAGTAAAAGAAGAGCCCCCATGCCTGTCACCCCCTCACTCCCAAGCCGCCGCGCCCAGCTTTCCGCGGGAGGCGAGCTCTCGGAGCCTCCGCCAGCGCGGCTGGCGAAGATGCCGGCTGCCGACAAGCTGGGCCGCCTGCTCCAGGTGGCCAAGGGCCACCGCCGGGCGCTCATCCTCACGCACGACAACCCGGACCCCGACTCCATGGCGGCGGCGGTGTCGCTCGCCCACCTGCTGGAGCGCAAGGCCGGCCTCGAGGCCCACGTGGGCTACGGCGGCATCATCGGCCGCGCGGAGAACGTCGCCTTCGTGCGCGTGCTGCGGCTGCCCGTGTCGCACGTGTCGCAGATCGACTTCAGCCAGTACGACCTCTTCGGGCTGGTGGACACGCAGCCGCCGGTGCGCAACCACTCGCTGCCGGCGCGGTACCGCGCGGACCTGGTGGTGGACCACCACCCGCTGCGAGAGGAGAGCCTGCTGGCCCCCTTCGCGGACGTGGGCGGCGACTTCGGCGCCACCTCCACGATGCTGGTGGAGTACCTGCGGGCCGCCCGCCTGGAGCCGTCCGTGGAGATCGCCACCGCGCTCTTCTACGGCATCAAGGCGGACACGCGGGACCTGGGCCGCGAGACGACCCAGACGGACGTGGACAGCTACCTGTGGCTGTTCCCCCGCTGCGACAAGCAGCTGCTGGGGCAGATCGAGCACCCGGAGCTGCCCGCGCGCTTCTTCCAGCTGTTCCACACGTCCATCGAGAAGGCGAAGGTCTACGGCACCGCCATCATCACCGACCTGGAGGAGGTCTACTCCCCGGACATGGTGGCGGAGGTCGCCGAGCGGATGATGTACCTGGAAGGGATGAAGTGGTCCCTGGCGTACGGGACGTTCCGCAACCAGCTCTTCCTGAGCCTGCGGGTGAAGGACCGGCGCATGAACGCGGGCCGCCTCATCCGCGAGCTGTGCGAGGACCTGGGCGGCTCCTCCGGCGGCCACGGCAGCATGGCGGGCGCGCGGCTGCCCCTGTCCGGCAGCGCGGCCAAGCGCAAGGCCCTCAAGCGCGAGGTGGTGTCGCGCTTCCTCGAAGCCTTCGGCGTCGCCGAGGAGCGGCCGGTGTCGCTGCTGTCCGCGCAGGACACGTGATCTACTGGGACCACAACGCCGCCGCGCCGGTGCGCGCGGAGGTGGGCGCGCTGCTCGCCCGGGCCTTCACGCGAGGAGGCTTCGGCAACCCCTCCAGCGTGCACGGTGGCGGGCGCGAGGCCCGGGCCCGGCTGGACGCGGCGCGAGCGAAGGTGGCGCGCGTCCTGGGCTGCGAGCCGAAGGAGCTCACCTTCACGGCGTCGGGCAGCGAGTCGGACGCGCTCGCCCTCCTGGGCGCCTGGGCGGCCCGCCCCATGAAGGAGCGCCGCCGCGTGGTGTCCAGCTCGGTGGAGCACCCGTCGGCGCTCGGGGCGCTCGCGCAGCTGGAGCAGGACGGCGCCCGGGTGGTGCGGCTGGCCCCCGGCGCCGATGGCCGCGTGCCGCTGGACGCGGTGCTGGAGGCGCTCACGCCGGACACCGCGCTGTGCTCGCTGATGTGGGCCAACAACGAGACGGGCGTGCTCCAGCCGGTGGCCGAGGCCGCCCGCGCGTGCCGCCAGCGCGGCATCCTCTTCCACACGGACGCCGTGCAGGCCGCGGGCAAGGTGCCGCTCACCCTGCGCGAGGTGGACGCGGACCTCCTCTCCCTCTCCGCGCACAAGTTCGGCGGCCCCCAGGGCGTGGGCGTGCTCGTGGTGCGCAAGGGCGTGGACGTGCGGGCGCTCACGCCCGGGCACCAGGAGGGAGGCCGACGCGGGGGCACGCAGAACGTCCCCTACGCGGAGGCCCTGGCCCTGGCCCTGGAGCTGGCCACAGCGGAGCAGGCCGACACGGCCGCGCGGGTCGGCGCCCTGCGCGATGCCTTCGAACAGCAGGTGCTCCAGCGACTGCCCGGGGTGACGGTGAATGGAGGCGCCGCGCCTCGCGTGCCCAACACCAGCAACCTGCGCTTCGACGGCGTGGAGGGCGAGGCGCTGCTGATGGCGCTGGACCTGGAGGACATCCACGTCTCGTCGGGCGCGGCCTGCGCGTCCGGCACGCTGTCCCCCTCCCACGTGCTGCGCGCCATGGGCCTGTCCCCGGCAGCAGCGCGCGGGAGCCTGCGCTTCAGCCTGGGCCCCAGCACCACCGCCGCGGAGGTCGCTCGCGTCGTGGACGCGCTGTGCACGCATGTGCCCAGGGTGCGTGCCCTCGAAGGCTGAGCCCCGCCTCGCCCCAGCCCCGGCGCGAGCTCGACGAGCGCTGACGGAAGGCGCGGTCGGTGCCTGCTCGCGTCCGAGCCATCAGGGGCCGGTCACCACTTCTGATCCGGCAGGCTCTTCTCGCGCACCTCCGGGTCGGGCTGTCCGTAGCCGGGGAGGCCATCCTCCTGGGCCTCGTCGCGCTTGGGCGGGAGCCGCTCGTCGCCCCGGCGCGTCTCGCGGGTGGGCTCGTTCTGCTCGGGCTGCTGCTTTCGCTCGGTCGCCATGGACTCCTCCCGGTGCGTGTCCGCGGGAGGAAAGGTCATCATCCCAGGCAGGCGCCGCAGCGGGCTCCACCGGCTGGGAGGCCGCACGCCAGGGCCCTGCCCGCCCGGCTACCCGTTGTCGTCCGGGGCGCCGTTGGACGGCGAGCTCCGGTACACGGGCATCTCATCCGTGGTGCCGAACAGGCCGCGCACCACCGCCGCGATGGCCAGCGGCGTCCCCACGCGCTCGTCGAAGTGCGGCGCCAGGGCCTTCGCGTACTCCTCCGCGGACGGGAAGCGGTCCTCGGGGTTCTCCGCGAACGCGCGCGCCAGCACGTCGTCCAGCGCGGGGGGGACGTCCGGACGCGCGGCGCGCAGGGGCCGGTACTTGCGCGACAGGATGCCCGCGAAGACCTCTTCCGGCGTCGAGCCCACGAAGGGCCGGCTCAGCGTGAGCAGCTCATAGAGCACCACGCTCGCGGCCCACAGGTCCGCCTCCGGCGTGACGGCGCCCTGCAGCGACTCCGGGGAGAGGTAGTACGGCTTGCCGAGCACTTCGCCGCCCTGGAGCTTGCCGTCCACCAGCACGCGCGACACGCCGAAGTCGCCCAGCTTGATCTCCCCCACGCGGGAGATGAACAGGTTGGACGGGGACACATCGCAGTGGACGATGCCCAGCGGCGTCCCGTCCGGCCCGGTGGCGGTGTGCGCGTACGCGAGCGCCTCCAGCAGCACCTTCGCCAGGTACACCGCGAAGTCGACGGGGAGCGGAATCCCGCGCGCCTTGCACCGGCGCAGGATGTGGCCCAGGTCGCGCCCGTCCACCAAGTCCATCACCAGGAAGGACACGTCGTCCAGCATCCCGGCGTCCAGCACCTTCACGATGTTCGGATGGTCCAGCTGGCGCGACAGCTGCGCCTCGCGCCGGAAGAGGTCCACCGACGCCGGGTCCCGGGTGAGCGCGGGCAACAGCCGCTTGAGCGCCACCGTCCAGCCCTCGTACGGACCGGAGCGCACGCGCGCACGGTACACCTCGGCCATGCCGCCCTTGCCCAGCAGCGATTGGATCTCGTAGTTGCCGAAGACCCGGACGGGCTTCGAGGCGGAGTTCGGCGCGTTCACGGGCTGGCGCTTCCAGCTCCTTGCGACTCACGGCCCTGGACCCGCTTGCGACCGCGGGCCTGCTTCACCTGCGCCTCGTACAACGCCCCCTCCTTGGAGAACTGCTGGAGCTCGTGCTCCACCAGCGCGTTGCCCTCCGGCGCGGTCCACCCCCCCTGCACCGCCTGGCGCAGCGCGATCTGGGCGAACCCCGACTCCTGCGCCGCCCGCTTCACGCACGCCGTCCAGAAGAAGGCCTCCGCGCGCGCCAGGCCACTGCCCACACTGCGCGCCTGCTCCAGGAACCTGAGCGCCTCCGACTGCTGCTTGCGCAGGTAGTGCGACACGCCCATGCCCACCAGCGCCCAGGCGTTGTTCTTCTCCTTCTCCTGGGACAGCACCAGCTGGAACTGCTGCGAGGCGGCGATGGGGTTCCGCGCGGCCAGGAACGCCTGCCCCTGCCTCAGCGTGGCCGCCACGTCCACCGGCTCCAGCCGGCGCTGCGCCGCCACCTGCGCGGCCCCACCGGACGGCGGGGGCTGCACCGGGGCCTGGACCTGGCGCTGCTCCGGCGCCTGGCGAGGCTCGGGAGCCGCCGGCGGCGCGGGCGTCAGGGACGCGCCCTGCTCCTTGGCCCGGAGCACCAGCATGTGGTTCTTGAGCAGGGCCGGGGAGTCGCACTCATCCTCCAGCTTCACCACCCCGCCCAGCACGCCCTCGTCCACGTTGTAGACGAGCATCACCGGGAAGGTCTGGGACGGGGTGCAGGTGTCCCCCGTCTGACACAGGGTGATCTCCCCCAGGAAGACGTTGCCCTGGAACTCCCCGGTCAGGATCCGCTCGGCGACCTGGCGCTGGCAGGGCCCCCCGGCCGGCGCGGTGCCGTCCAGGCGATCCCCGCTCGAGCGCAACTCGATGGGGCCGAAGGCCTCGCCCTGGTAGGTACCGTTCAGCTGCGGACCCGCCCAGGCGAATCCGGAGGTGAGGCAGGCTACCGCCGCGAGAGCCAATGTTGGGGTCGGACGCAACATGTCGGGGACTCGGGCATCATAGAAGTCCACGGGGCGGCTTGTAAACGCGCGAGGACGGCTTGACCGCACGCTTCTCCATCCTTATCATTTTCCCAGAACATCCTGGGAATTTCCCTGTGATTCTAAGGACTTGTAGCGAGATTTGAGCAGTAAAGGTCTGTTCCCTGCGGGGTGCGTGATGCCCAGCAGAAATTCGAACCGATACGTCCATTCCGGGGTCCGTTTCGGTCGCCATGTGCAAGCCCTCCCCCTTCACCGGGGATGAGGGAAGCCTGCGGTGACATGATTTCGGTCCCCACCTGGCTTCCAAGGGTTCAATGGACGCTGGACACACGGCTCGGCGGGGGACTCTTTCTTTGGAGCGGCGGCGGTGAGCGAGACGGCGGTGGATACGGCGGCGGCGGCGGAGAAGAAGGTGACGCTTCGTGAGGAACTGACGGCGCGCCGAAAGGCGATGACCAACGACCTCATCGATGAGCGGGGCCTGAAGGTCCAGTCTCGATTCCTGGCGTCGCCCTACTATCAGAACGCACGCACGGTGGCCCTCTACGCCCCCATCCGGGGCGAGGTGCCCACCCGGGACATCCTCATCGCGGCGCTGCAGGACGAGAAGATCGTCTGCTACCCGCTGTCCCACGTGCACGGGCGCATCCTGGCCTTCCGGGCCATCAAGTCGGAGAGCGAGCTGGAGCCGGGGCGCCTGGGCGTCCGCGAGCCCACCAACTCCTCGGACCTGATCCCGGTGGATCAAATCGACCTCTTCGTCGTGCCGGGCCTGGGCTTCAGCCCGGACGGCAAGCGGCTGGGGCGAGGCGGCGGCTACTACGACGCCACCCTCAAGGCGGCCAGCCCGCGCAGCCGCCGGGTGGGGCTCGCCTTCGACGACCAGATCGTCCAGGTGCTGCCCACCACGAGCGACGACGTGGACATGGACCAGATCGTCACCCAGAGCCAGACGCTGCGCGGGCTCTACCGCAGCTGGGACTTCCTGGACACCTGAGCGGCTCCCGAGCCTCGGGGCGGACCTCCACGGGCGGGGCGGACATGGAAGTCCCGCCCTGCCCGTCGTCTTTTTTGGGCTAGTGTCCGCGGCGCCATGAACCCGGACGCACTGCGCAAGGCAACCCCCGAAGAACAGTTCGAAGAAGTCACCCGCGGCACGGTGGACCTGCACGTGCCCGAGGACCTCAAGAAGAAGCTCCAGCGCTCGTATGACCAGGGCAAGCCGCTGGTCATCAAGGCGGGCTTCGACCCCAGCCGTCCCGACCTGCACCTGGGCCACTCGCTGCTGCTCACGCGCATGCGGCGCTTCCAGGAGTTCGGCCACACGGTGGTCTTCCTCATCGGGGACTTCACCGCGCTCATCGGTGACCCGTCCGGGAAGAACGCGGCCCGCCCCCCGCTCACCCGCGAGCAGGTGAAGGCGAACTCGGAGACCTACAAGCAGCAGGTCTTCAAGGTCCTGGACCCGGACAAGACGGTGGTGAAGTTCAACTCCGAGTGGATCGACGCGCTGGGCACCGAGGGGATGATCCGCCTGGCGGCGCGCTACTCCGTGCAGCGGATGCTGGAGCGCGACGACTTCAAGAAGCGCTACCGGGAGAACCTCTCCATCGCCATCCACGAGTTCCTCTACCCGCTGCTGCAGGGCTACGACTCCGTGGCGCTGAAGGCGGACGTGGAGCTGGGCGCGACGGATCAGCTCTTCAACCTGCTGGTGGGCCGGCAGCTCATGAAGGAAGAGGGCCTGGAGCCGCAGGTCATCATGACCGGCCCCATCCTGGAGGGCCTGGACGCGAAGCTGGTGGACGGCGTCATCAGCGGCGCGAAGATGTCCAAGAGCCTGGACAACTACGTGGGCATCGACGAGCCGGCGGACAGCATCTTCGGCAAGCTGATGAGCATCACGGACGACCTGATGTGGCGGTACTACAAGCTGCTGTCGTCCATGCCGCTCAAGCAGGTGCTGGAGCTGGAGGAGAAGACGAAGTCCGGCCAGGCCCACCCCAAGGCCGCGAAGGTCGCCTTCGCGCAGGAGATGGCCGCGCGCTTCCAGGGAGCAGAGGCGGGCCGCAAGGCGGCGGAGGACTTCGAGAAGCGCTTCGCCAAGAAGGAGCTGTCGGCGGAGGACCTGCCGCTCGTGGAGGTGTCGCTCGCGGGCGCGGAGAAGCTGCTCGTCACGAAGCTGCTGCCGGAGACCAAGCTCGTCGCCTCCGCCACGGAGGCGCGCAAGCTGATGACCCAGGGCGGCGTCCGGGTGAACGGCGAGAAGGTCACCGACCCCAAGGCGGACCTGGGGGCCGGCGAGTACACCGTGCAGGTGGGCAAGCTGAAGGCGGCGCGGGTGAAGCTGGCCTGAGCGCCGCGGCGGGTGCCGCCCGGACCCGGGCTCAGGGCGCGGGCGGCTCCTTGGGCATCGCGCCTTCGTACAGCGCGGCCGAGCGCCCCATCATGAAGCCATGGGGCAGGAGCTTCATCATCGTCGCGAGGAAGCGATTGAGGACGCCGGGCACGGCGAGCTCTCGGCGGCGCGCGAAGGCCTCCACGGC
>JAFADT010000345.1 GCA_023424585.1 Pseudomonadota bacterium | reverse complement strand
CAGAAGACCGAGGTGCGCGACGCCTTCGAGAAGGTCAAGTTGACCCCGAAGGCGCGGGAGCTCGCGGATCAGTTCGTCGGTGACGGCATCGGCCGCAAGCAGCCGAAGGACAACGGCATGGTGAAGGTCATGATGGACGACCCCACCCGCGGCTCGAACCTGCCCGACTTCAATCCGCCGGATGGCGGCATGGTGAAGGTCATGATGGAAGACCCCAACCGCGGCTCGAACCTGCCCGACTTCAATCCTCCGGATGGCGGCATGGTGAAGGTCAAGATGGACAGCCCGGTCTGAGCACCGGGCGGGCGAAGTCACGGACCTCATGACGTCTCGCAAGAAGGTCGTGGTCATCGGCTCGCGCTCGGATGACGCCACCCGCTTCGTCGCGGAAGCGGTGGAGCGGCGCCGCGCGCGAGCCATCGTCCTGGAGACGGACCGGGTCCCGGACTCCGCCGCGTTGAGCTGGGAGGACGGCGAGGTGCACTGGGACGGTGAATGTCTCAGCGACCTGCGCTCGTTCTACCTCAAGCTCGTGCGCCTCTCGCTCCCGGTCCCCGAGGCCGAGGCCCTGTCCGAGCGCAACTTCCCGCGCTGGCAGGAGCAGTACCTGGCGGAGCGGGAGCGCCAGTCGTTCCTCCACTCCGTGCTGCGTTCGCTCCACCGGCGCGGCGGCTCGTTCGTCAACCCGCTGGAGGCGGTGGAGCTGCACTACCTGAAGCTGCACCAGCTGGCCCTGCTGCGCCGTCACCGCGTTCCCGTCCCCAGCACCCTGGCCACCGCCTCGCCGGACGCGGTGCGAGCGTTCGTCGCGCGCCACCGGGCCGTCGTCTACAAGCCGCTGGGCGGCGGCGCGCTGGTGCGCAAGGTGGAGGAGGCGGACCTCACCGAGGCGCGCCTCCAACTGCTCGCCAACTGCCCGGTGCTCTTCCAGGAACAGATCCAAGGCGACGAGTTCCGCGCCTACGTGCTCGACGGCGAGCCCGTGTCCGCCTTCCACATCCCCACCGACGGCGTGGTGGACGCGCGGCAGAACCTGCACCGGGTGAAGCCCGCCCGCCTGCCCAAGGAGGCCTGGGCGGTGTGCCTGAAGGGCGCCAGGGCGCTGGGCATGGTCTTCACGGCGGTGGACCTGCGGCGCACGCCGGAGGGTGCCTTCGTGGCGCTTGAATTCAACCCCACTCCCGCCATCTCCTTCTTCGATGACCCGCGCGACGGCAAAGTCATCACCCGGCTCGCCAGCTACCTCGTCTCCAAGGCGTGAGCGCCCGAGCGGGTTCTTCATCCCGGGCTTCGCCGACAGCATCTTCGGCCCGGTCCCGGCCCCGAGGCCGGAGGTGTTCCCGGCGTCCGCGGTCGCCTGGACGCGCCTGGCCTCGGCGTCCGCGGCCCTGCACGCCACCCTCCGCCGGGAGTTCATCGAAGGCGGACGGGTGCCCCACCTCTGCCTCCGGGACGCCCTCCTCCCCGAGCGCGCCGAGGCCGTGCATCAGGCCCTGCGCGAGGCGCGCTTCGTGCGCCACCACCACGGGCCCTATCCCCTACACATCGCGCCGTTGAATCAGCAGGTGCCCTCGGTGCTGACGGACTTCTGCGCGTGGCTCCAGAGCGCGGACGGCGCGGCCTTCCACGCCGCGCTGGTGGGCTGGCCCGAGCCGCTGGAGACGCGGCAGGTGCAGGTGTCGCGCATGGAGGTGGGCGAGTATTTTCCAGAGCACCGGGACACGGACGAGGAAGGGCTCGCGGTCGTCTACAACTTCACGCGCCCCTGGGAGGACCGCTTCGGCGGCGTCCTCACCTTCCGGCATCCGGAGGTGGACGCGGACATGATGCGCGTCCCGCCGCTCTTCAACTCGGTGTTCATCTTCCGCGCGAAGGGCGCCCCCCATCGCGTGACCGAGTGGACCGCCGAGGCCCGGGGCCACCAGCGCTATTCCGTCACCGCCTTCGTCCTCGCGAAGCGCTGAGCGCCCGGCCGCCCCCAAGCTCCGGGCCTCACGGCCGACGTCGCAGGGCTAGACTCAAGGCCATGACCCGACGCTCCGCCGCGCTTTCCCAGACACGGCTGGCCGACGTGACGTCCGTCCTGCGGGGGCACGTCGAGCGCGGTGAGCTTCCAGGCCTCGTCGCCCTGATCGCGCGCGGAGACACCGTGCACGTCGACACGCTGGGGACGCAGGACCTCGAGCCCTCGGGTCCGCCCATGCGGCGGGACAGCCTCTTCCGGCTCGCGTCCATGGGCAAGCCCATCACGGCGGTGGCCACGTTGATGCTCGTGGAGGACGGGAAGCTCCCGCTCGACGGCGCCGTCGACCCGTGGCTGCCGGAGCTGGCGAACCGCCGCGTCCTGCGCACGCCCGACGGCCCGCTCGACGACACCGTTCCCGCGAAGCGGGCCATCACCGTGCGCGACCTGCTCACGCTGCGGTGGGGGCTGGGCGCGGTGATGGCGCCGCCCGGCACGCACCCCATCCAGCGAGCCATGGCCGAGGCCCAGGTGGCGCCTGGCTTCCACCTGCTCACGGCGCCGCCCGACGAATTCATGCGACGGCTGGGCGCGCTGCCACTCCGCTATCAGCCCGGGGAGCGGTGGGCCTACCACACCGGCTATGAGGTCCTGGGCGTGTTGGTGGCGCGGGCTTCGGGCATGCGCTTCGACGCGTTCCTGCGCGAGCGGCTGTTCGTGCCGCTCGGCATGAAGGACACGGCGTTCACCGTACCCGAGGAGAAGCGCGACCGGCTCACGACGGCGTACTCGCGCGACCCCGCCACGGGGAGGCTGAAAGCGTGGGACACCCCGGCGGACAGCTTCTGGTCGCGGCCCCCCGCGTTTCCTTCGGGAGGCGGACAGGGCGGGCTGGTGTCCACGGCCGATGACCTCCTCGCCTTCTGCCGGATGCTGCTGGGCCGGGGAGCAGCGGGGGGCACCCGCCTGCTGTCCTCCGCGAGCATCCAGGAGCTGCTGACGGATCAGCTTTCGGAGGAGCAGAAGGCCCGCTCGCCCTTCTTCCCCGGCTTCTGGGATGCATCCGGGTGGAGCTTCGGTGGGGCCGTGAGCACGAAGCCGGACGGCATCTCCCCCACCGCGGGCCGCTACGGCTGGGCGGGCGGCTACGGCCCGACGTTCTTCATCGATCCCCGGCAGGACCTGACGGCCCTCCTGTTGCTCCAGCGAACGGTGCAGGGCCCCGAAGACGGGGCCCTGTCCCTGGAGTTCTCCCAAGGCGCGTACCAGGCACTGGAGGACTGAGATGCCGTGAGTCTCAGTCAACCGTTTGCGCATGGGGAGGGGTTCGGGGAGGGGGCTGTCGGCAGCAGGGGGGTGAAGGGCTTGCGACGCTTGGCGACGGAGTAGACGGCGGCCAGCAGCTTGCGCATGGCAGCCACGAGGGCCTGCTTGGGCAGCTTTCCACGTGCTCGCAGGCCCTCGTAGAAGCGGCGCAGCC
>JAFADT010000322.1 GCA_023424585.1 Pseudomonadota bacterium | reverse complement strand
CCGTCAGCGCGACCAGGCGGCTTGCTGGAGCACGACGCGGTAGCCGTCCGGATCCTCGAAGGTCTTCCCGCTCGCGTCCCAGTACGGATTGCGCGATGGCACCGGCGCGAAGCCCGCGGCCTCCATGCGGTGGACTCGCGCGGTCCACGCCTCCGGGTCCGGCACGTAGAACACCAGGAGGTGGTCCTCGGTGGGGGCTCGCGGCGCTTCGTGTCCTCGCTCCACCGTGAACTCCAGGTGATACGGCGCACCCGGATGCCCGAGCATCACGCCGTCGAAGCCGGCGTGGTCCTCGAACCCTCCCAGGACCTCGAAGCCCAGGCCGTCCCGGTAGAAGCGCACCACCGCGTCCAGGTCCCGGGTCGGCCTCGCGACCCGCAGCTTCGTCATGTCCATGCACCGTCCTCCTGCTCCGGGCTCCGTATCCAGGGAGTGCCACTCATAGGATGAAGGGACGCTCTTTTCCCGCGGACTCAGGGCCCGCACCTTGTGCCCATGACCCCGAAACAGCAGCCCCTGCACTCCGGCTTCGGCGCCACCACCACCGCGCGCGAGGCCCTGGGCGACATCCGCCTGGAGAACACCGTCGCCATCGTGACCGGCGGCTACGCGGGCATCGGCCTGGAGCCCCCCCCGCGCGCTCCATGCCGCCGGTGCCACCGTCGTCGTCCCCGCCCGGACCCCCGCCAAGGCCCGCGCCGCGCTCGCCGGACTGGAGCGCGTGGAGCTGGAACCGCTGGACCTCATCGACCCGGCGTCCATCGATGCGTTCGCCTCGCGCTTCCTCGCGGCCGGCCGGCCGCTGCACCTGCTCATCCACAACGCGGGCATCATGGCCCCGCCGCTCACTCGCGACGCTCGCGGGTTCGAGTCGCAGTTCGCCACCAACCACCTGGGCCAATTCCAGCTCACCGCCCGGCTCTGGCCCGCACTGAAGCAGGCGAACGGCGCGCGCGTGGTGTGCCTGTCCTCGCGCGGCCACTTCTTCGCGGACGTCGACTTCGAGGACCCCTTCTTCCAGCAGCGCCCCTACGACAAGTGGGTCGCCTACGGGCAATCGAAGACCGCGAACATCCTCTTCGCGGTCGGGCTCGATGCGCGCGGCGAGCCCCATGGCGTGCGCGCGCTCCAGGTCGGGCCCGGGGCGCGGCCCTCACGGCGTCCAACCGGAAGCCCGCGACCGCGCGGCGCACCGCCTCCTCCCAGGACGGCATGCGCGCGCGCCGGTCCGGGTTCATGAACAGCGCCCACAAGCCGTTGCGCGCTTCCGGAGCCGAGGCCGGGAGTCCCAGGTCCGCGTAGAGGACCGTCGCCGGCGCGTTCCACGCGAGGATGTCCCACCGCCGCGTGGAGACCAGCGCCGGAAACGGATGCGCGTCGAGCAGGCGTTGAAGCGCGTCACTGACGGACTCGGGCGCGCGCACGGGTTGGGGCGCGGGCCGGCCATGCGCCAGCGCGAAGAGGTGCAGCCGCTCCGTCGGCGTCAGGCGGAGCGCGACCGCCAGGCGCTCCAGCAGCGGCTCGGAGACATGGATGTCCCTCCCCCGCTCCAGCCACGTGTACCAACTGACGCCCACGTCGGCGAGCCGCGCCAACTCCTCGCGGCGAAGGCCCGGCGTGCGGCGCCGCGGACCCGCGGCGAGGCCCACGTCCTCCGGACACAGACGCTCACGGCGGCTGCGAAGAAAGCGCGCGAGCTCGATGCGCCCGGGACTGCGGGAGGTGTCCGTCACGCGGCGGCACGTCAGGCGAACCGTCCGCGCGGGGCATGGGCGCCGTGGGCTCCACGCATCGCGCACGAACCCCCGGGCGCATCGCGCGTCGGACACGCCGGCGGCCCCCTCGCCGGCCCCTGTCAGTTGCATAGCATCCTATCCTGATTTACATAGCACGCTATGAAAGAGACCCAGGCAGTGGGAATCATCGGGGGTGGACCGGGCGGGCTGACGTTGGCCCGGGTCCTGGCCACTCGGGGCATCACGGCGACGGTGTTCGAGCTGGATGAGCACCCGCTCGCCCGTCCGCAGGGCGGTTCGCTGGACCTGCACGGCGACTCCGGGCTGCGCGCCCTCCGCGAGGCCGGGCTGGAGGCGGAGTTCAACGCCGTCGCCCGGTACGACGACCAGGGGGACGCCCTCTACGACTCCCAGGGGACGCTCCACTTCCAGCACAACGAGGCGAGCGACGGGGACCGGCCGGAGATCGACCGCACGCAGCTGCGCTCGCTCCTGCTGGACAGCCTCCCCGCGGAGCGGATCCGCTGGGGGAGCAAGGTGTCCGCCGTGGAGCCGCTGCCCGACGGGCGCTACCGCGTCGCGGGGCCGGCGGGCGCGCTCGGCGCGTTCGACCTGGTGGTGGGCGCGGATGGCGCGTGGTCGAAGGTCCGCCCGCTCGTGTCCTCGGCGACGCCGACCTTCACGGGCGTGCTCTTCATCGAGCTGCAAATCGACGACGTGGACACGCGGCACCCGGCGGTCGCGGAGCTGCTCCCGCGCGGGAAGCTCTCCGTGGTCGGCAAGAGCCAGGGCCTCATCGCCCAGCGCAGCAGCCACGGCCACGTGCGCGCCTACTTCATGTTCCGGGTGTCCGAGGCGCGGCTCCGCGAGGGCGTCGTGGACACGGCCTCCCCTGCTCGCGCCCGTGAACAACTCAAGGCGCTGCTCCCGGGGTGGGCGCCGTCCCTGCTCACGTTCATCGACGCGAGCAACGACACGATGGCCGCGCGCCCCATCATCGCGCTGCCGGTGGGCCACCGCTGGACGCACCGGCCGGGCGTGACGCTGCTCGGGGACGCGGCCCACGTCATGCCGCCCTTCTCCGGCGAGGGCGTGAACATGGCGATGCTCGATGGCGCGGAGCTGGCGCTCGCGCTCGCGGCGGACGCCGACTGGAGCCGCGCCGTGAAGGGCTACGAGGAGGCCATGTTCGAGCGGGCCGCCGCGGCGGCCGCGGGCGCCATGCAGGGGCTCGACTTCGTCTCGGACCACGCGCTCGAGCACGTGCTGGAGCACTTCCGGGAGCTTCAGCGGGAGCTGGCGGCCGCGGGCCCGCACTGAAGCTGGCGCCCGACCGCCCTCCCCTCCCCTACTGCTTCGCGAACACCGCGACCTGCCGCTCGGCGCCGGAGAACGGGAGCCGGTACGCCCGGGCGGACACCACGCGCAGGCCGCGCTCCGCCGCGCGCGCCTGGAGCTCCGCGTCCGTCTGCGCCTTGCCCAGCATCGCCACCACGCGTCCGCCCTCCTCCACATAAGCGGGCGCCAGGTCCAGCCAGTCCGGCAGGTCCATGAACGCGCGCGCGATGAGCACCTGCGCGCGAGGAATCCCCTCCGCCTCCGGCTTCCCCTCCGCCCGGGCGTGCAGCCCGCGCACGCCGACGAGGCCCAGGCTGGCGGCGGCGGCCTTGATGAACGCGACCTTCTTGCCCACCGCGTCCACCAGCGTCACGCCCATGGCCGGCAGCTCCAGCTTGAGCGGCAACCCCGGGAAGCCCGCCCCCGCGCCCAGGTCCAGCAGCGACGCCGCGCCCTTCACCTCCGGCAGCACCGCCAGCGAGTCCAGGAAGTGCTTCTCCAGCACCTCCTCCGGCGCGGTGATGGCCGTGAGGTTCACCTTCGCGTTCCACTTCAAGAGCTCCGCCATCAGCCGCTGGAGCCTGGGCCCCACGTCCGGTCCCACGGAGACGCCCAACGCACTGCATCCCGAGGCCAGCAGATCTGCGAACCGCGCGTTATCCACAACACCTCCACCCCGAAGGGCCATGCAAGTCCTTGGAATCACTCAGGGGAAATGGATCCCCAGAGATGTCCACACGTTATCCACAGCCCTGTTCCTGATCACTTGACGTCCCCTGCCCCCGCTTGAGCGCGACCAGCAGCAGGGACACCGCGGCGGGCGTCAGGCCCGGAATCCGCCGCGCCTGCCCCACCGTCCCGGGCCGGTGCGAGGACAGCTTCTCCACCGCCTCCGTCCCCAGGCCGCGCACGTCCGTGAAGCGGAACGCGTCCGGGATGCGCCAGCGGTCGGAGGCCTCGGCCTCGCGCGCCGCCGCCCGCGCGGCCTGGGCGATGTAGCCCTCGTACTTCACCTCCACCTCCACCTCCTCCGCGACGTCGGCGGGGAGCGGCGGGAAGTCCTCGCGCCCCTGCGCGAGCTGCGCATACGTCACCTCCGGGCGCTTGAGCCGCATCGCCAGGCCGGCGCGCTTGAGCCGCGCGACCTCCTCCGTCACCGCGTGGGCCCGCGCCTCGGCGCGCTCCAGGGCCTCCCGGGGCAGCAGCCCCACACGGTGCCCATGCCGGGCGAGCCGCAGCTCCGCGTTGCCCTCGCGCAGCTTGAGCCGGTGCTCGGAGCGGCTGGTGAACATGCGGAACGGCTCATCCACGCCCTTCGTCACCAGGTCGTCCACGAGCACCGCGCCGTGCGCCTCGTCACGGCCCACGGCGAGCGCCGGTTCGCCCTTCACCTGGAGCGCCGCCTGGATGCCGGCCCACAGCCCCTGGAAGGCGGCCTCCTCGTAGCCGGAGGTGCCGTTGAGCTGGCCCGCGAAGTACAGGCCCGCGACGGCCTTCGTCTCCAGCGTGGGGTGCAGCTGCGTGGGCGGCGCGTAGTCGTACTCCACCGCGTAGCCGTAGCGGACCACCTCCACGCGGGACAGGCCGGGGATGGTGCGCAGGAACTCCCGCTGCACGTCCGCGGGCATGCTGGTGGACAGGCCCGCCGGATACACGAGCGGCGACGTGGGCCCCTCCGGCTCCAGGAACACCTGGTGCCGTTCGCGCGCGGCGAAGCGCACCACCTTGTCCTCCAGCGACGGGCAGTACCGGGGCCCCCGCCCCACGATGTCCCCCTGGAACAGCGGCGAGCGGTGCAGGTTGCCGCGCAGCAGCTGGTGCGTCGCCTCCGTGGTCGCCGTGAGCCCGCACGTCACCGGGGGCTGGCGGGGGAACGGCAGGCCCTCCTCCCTCCGCGTGCGCCAGGAGAAGGGCCGCACCCCCACGTCCCCGGGCTGCGGCGTGACGGCGTCCCAGTCGATGCTGTCGCGGGACAGGCGCGCGGGCGTGCCCGTCTTGAAGCGGCCCAGCGTGAAGCCGAGCGCGCGCAGCGACTCCGACAGGCCGCGCGCCGCTTCGTCTCCCAGCCGGCCGCCCACCTCCTTCTGCTCGCCCACGTGCATGAGCGCGCGCAGGAAGGTGCCGGTGGTGAGGAGCACCGCGCGGGCCACCACCTGCGTGCCGTCCCCCAGCACCACGCCCCTCACCCTCCCCGCCTCCGCCACGACGGCGGCCACCTCGCCCTCGCGCACGGTGAGGTTCGGCTGGGTGAAGAGCACGGCCTGCATGCCGGCGGCGTAGGCGTCGCGGTCGCAGAGGACGCGGGTGGCCTGCACGGCGGGGCCCTTGGAGGGGTTGAGGAGCTTGACGTGCGTGCCCGCGAGGTCCGCCGCGCGGCCCATCTGTCCGCCCAGCGCGTCCAGCTCGCGCACCAGGTGGCCCTTGGCGGTTCCGCCCACGGCGGGGTTGCAGCTCATCACGGCGGCGCGCTCGCGCTTGAGCGTCACGCCCAGGGTGGACAGGCCCATGCGCGCGCACGCGAGCGCCGCCTCGCAGCCGGCGTGGCCCAGCCCCACCACGACGATGTCGTATCGGAGTTCCATCGCGCCCCGGGGGGTATCACGCCCGGACGCGTCCGTGGCAAGCCGGAGCCTGGGGATGCCGCTCCCCCGGCAGGTGCCTCCCCCACCGGGGTGGTGGCCCAAACACAGACATGCCCACGAGTTCGGGAGCACGCGAGGCGGGCAGTGGGAGGGGTAACAACGCCGCCCGCCTCGCGCGCACCAGTCATCGTGGCTCCGTCAAAGGGCGCGCCGGACACACGGGTGGCGTCTCTGGCCCTTCGACGGCGATGGCATCCATGGGACCCTG
>JAFADT010000321.1 GCA_023424585.1 Pseudomonadota bacterium | reverse complement strand
CCCCAGCTCCTCGCGCACCACCGCCTGCCGCGTGGCCGCCTTGTAGAGCGGGTAGAGCACCATCGCGCGGCGCTCCACCACCGCCGTCGTGAGCAGGTACTGCAGAGACACGTCCGCCGTCCCCGTCACCGACGTCACCCACTCCGCCAGCTGCCGGTCCAACGACTGGAACCACGCCGCCGCCGCGCCCACGCTCAGGAACTCCGTCACGTCCTCGCGGCCCGCCACTTCACAGGCCAGCCGCTTGAACGTGAACGCATGGCGCGTCTCGTCCGCCAGGTGCCCCAGCACCTCCAGCGACGGGTGCCGGTCCGCCACCGTGCGCGAGATCTTCCGCGCGCCGATGAACTCCAGCAGCGACAACGTGTGCAGCCACCGCACCTCCAACGCCGGAGACCGGGCCAGCTCCCGCAACACCGTCTGGATTCTGTCACGCATGGGGCGCCCCTCTATCGCGCCCCGCACGCCCTCCCAAGCACTGTCGCGCCGGCCAGAGAGAATCCTCCAGACACCACTCCGCCCTGTCCGGGAAGCCAGGGTCGGAGGACTGGCCAACACTGTCCGTGCCCCCGGGTTTGACCGGGAGGTCCCCGCCGCCGTTTGCTTCCCGTGTCGAGGGCTGTGCCTGGTGCCGGGGGGTTGACCAGCATGCGTCCATATCGCGGAGACCCGCATCCATCCGGGCACCGGGCTGCCCGCGCCGCGCCATCGCGGCCCGGCACCGGAGCGCGCGGATGAAGGCCCTGCCCATGTCGTCCCGCCAGGGCGTCGTGGCCTTCCGCCGCTGGACGCGCGCCCAGGACGCCGGCCGGCTCCTCGCGGCCCTACGCGTGCGCCCCCTCGCGGGCTTCCTCCTGCGGGGCACCGCGCTCGTGGGCATCGTCGCGTGGGCGCCCGGCGTCCACGCCTTCTTCGCCGTGCCCCTCCCCTCCGCGCTCGCGTGCTTCCTGCCCTGCGCCGTCCACCGCGTCGCCTTCGCCTTCGTGCACGCGCGCCACCGGCGCGTGGTGACCACCAGCTGGCTCACGTGGCTGCCGGGCCTGGCGCTGGAGCACTTCTTCCTCGCCGGCCTCGTGGCGCTCGCCGTGCTCCCCGGGGCGCTCGCCCTCGGCGTGCTGCTCATCGGCACCTCGGCGGTGCACGGCCGGCGCTACCGGGTGACGTGGCGCGAGCCCTTCCTCCTGGCGGGCACGCTCGCGGCCCTGCTGGGCGCCGCGGCCCTGGCGTGGCACGAGCAGCGCTGGGTGCCGCTCGCCATCGCGGGCCCCTCGGCGCTGGTCGCGCAGCTCTACGTGGGCGCGCTCGCCGTGCGCTACGACCAGGCCCGCGCGGACGCGGACCGCCTGCGCGCCGCCGTGCACGCGCAGCTCGTGGAGCAGCAGGAGCGCGACGTGGGCCGCCTCACCCAGGCGATGGCGGAGATCCTCGGCCACCACCAGGGCATGGACCAGGCCCTGCACGACGCCGGCACCGCCGCCGACATGATGAAGGCCTTCGGCACGCAGCGGGGCATGCTCGCGCGCACCGGCTTCGAGGACCAGGCCCGCCAGCTCCAGGACAGCCTCCGGCAGCTCCAGGAGATGGTGAAGGAGGTGCGCGCCAAGAGCCGCCGCTTCGCCGGCACGGAGCCGGAGTCCGTGGACCTGGGGCTCGTGCTGGAGTCCGTGCAGGCCCAGGTGTCCCTGCGCTTCCCCGACGTGGACATCCACGTGGAGCTGGAGCCGACCCGGCCGCCCCGCGCGCTCGTGCGCGGCGGACCGCTCACGCTGCGCCGGGTGGTGGAGAACCTGGTGGTCAACGCCTGCGAGGGCAACGGCGAGCAGGGCGCGTCCCGCGTCTTCATCCGGGCTCGCACCGAGCCGCTCAGCGGACGATTGGAGGTGGAGATCGAGGACGACGGCCCGGGCTTCCCCCCGGAGCGACTCAGCGCGCCCGCGGAGGAGCTCTACACGACCAAGGCCCAGGGAACGGGACTGGGCCTCTACACCAGCGAGTGCCTGCTGCGCGCCAGCGGTGGCCTGCTGCACCGGCACAACGGACCAGGAGGCGGAGCCCTGCTCCGCATCCTGCTGCCCCGGGAGTATCAATGAAGCCCCTCAGCGCCCCCTCCCTCACGCCGTCCCCGCTCACGCCGGACGACGTGTGGACCTACCATGAGGCCCTCGCCGCCCGGGGCCTCGCCCGCCAGGGCTCCAGCTCCCGCGTGTACTGCCACACGGGCCTGGTGGACCGGCTGCCCCCACCCGGCACGCCCGGGCCGGAGCTGCGGGACCACCTGCGGAGCGCGCAGGAGGCGCTGCTCGCGGAGCTGGCGCGCGCCATGGGCGACTTCCCGGACGGCGGCGAGGTGCTGGACGTGGGCAGCGTCCTGGGCGGCAGCGCGCTGTACTGGGCCCAGGAGCACCGCGCGCGCGTGACGGCGATGGTGACCGTGCCCACGCACCTGGAGCAGGTGCGCCGCTTCGCGCAGGAGGCCGGCATGGGCTCGCGCGTGCAGCCCCGGCTGTGCACGGGCGAGCCGCCCCGCCACCGCGAGTCCTTCGACGCCGTCATCGCCGTGGAGAACACCTGCGCCCTGCCGCGCGCGGAGTGGCTGCGCCGCATGCACTCCCGGCTCAGGCCCGGCGGCGTGCTGGCCGTCGCGGACTGCTTCTGGGTGCGCCCGGACGCGGTGCACCCGTCCGTGGACGCGTGGAGCCGGCAGCGGTGCAGCGTGAACGCGTTCCTCGCCGACGCGCGCGAGGCGGGCCTGGAGCTGGAGGCGCACGACGACGTGTCCTCGCGGGCGGTGGGCTTCTGGACGCTGAGCTCGGAGCTGCGCGTCCACGAGCACCTGGCCTGCGCGCCCGCGGACGCTCGCGGCCTGCGCGCCGCGCTCAACGCCGTGCGCGCCGAGTCGCGCCGGGAGCACCTCTGGCTGCAACAGGGCCTGATGGACGGCGGCCTGGAGTACGGGCTGCTCGTGCTGCGCCGCGAGGGCTGAGCCACCCGGGCGTCCTTCCAGGCGCCCGCCCCCTGGGGCGTGGGGCGGGCGGCCCGGCGGCGCGGCGTCTCCGGACGATGCCCTCGCGGCCCCCCACCCACAGCCTTCGGTTCGTCACACCAACACGGGGGGTCGAGCATGAAGGGATTCACGCAATGGGTGGTGCTGGGGGCGGTGGCGGGCGCGATGGCCCTGACCGGGTGTCAGAGCCGGGACCGCTCGCAGGAGAGCATGGGCGGTGGCGTGGGAGGCTCCGGAAGCACCCAGGGCGGACAGGGCTCCCAGGGCTCCTCTCCCAGCATGGGCGCGGGCCAGGAGTCGGGCACGGGCACGAGCCAGGGCATGGGCGGCTCCGGCTACGACTCGGGCACGGGCGGCTCCGGCGATGACGCGGGCATGGGCGGCTCCGGTGACGCGGGCATGGGCGGCTCCGGCATGGACGAGGGCACCGGCGGCTCCACCACGGGCAGCGACACCGGTGGCTCCTCGACGCAGGGCTCCGGCACCGACATGGGCTCGTCCGGCGACCACACCGGGACGGGCGGCACGGGGACCGAGCCGACCCGCTAGGCCCTCACGGCCGTGAAGCGGCGCGGGCGTGCCACCGTGGCGCGCCCGCGCCCTCTTTCCGAGGGTGCCCTCTCGCGCACGGTTGAAGCCGCGGCCAGCGGCCCGTGCGGGACTCCGCGCGAAGCGCAAGGGACCTGGACGCACGTCCTACGTGCCGGGTTTCCACCAGTGGACGCCGCGTCAGACCCGGGGACACCGCTCGTGTCCACCGACGCATCACCCCCGGGGGTGGGAAAGTCGGGGAGGCGGCGGGACTCGGGTACGGTGCCCGCACGATGCGCTTCTCCTTCGTGCACGCCGCGGATCTCCACCTGGACACGCCGTTCCGAGGAGTGGCCACGCACGGCCCGCTCCTGGAGCGCTTCCAGCAGTCCACCTTCCATGCGCTCGCGCGCATCGTGGACGTGTGCCTGCGCGAGCGCGTGACGTTCCTCCTGCTGGCCGGGGACCTGTTCGACGTGAAGGACCGCTCGGTGCGCGCGCGGCTGGCGCTGCGCGCGGAGCTGGCGCGGCTGGACCGCGCGGGCATCCAGACCTTCATCGTCCACGGCAACCATGATCCGCTGAGCGGCGACACCGGCACGCTGGGGCTGCCCGCGTCGGTGAAGGTGTTCGGCCCGGACTGGGAGGACGTGGAGGTGCGGCGCGAGGGCCGGCGCCTGTGCCACGTGCAGGGCGTGTCCTATCCGGACGTGGAGGTGCGCGAGAACCTGTCCGCGCGGTTCCGCCGCACCGGCGAGCACTTCAGCGTGGGCCTCCTGCACGCGAACCTGGGCGGCGACGCGGGCCACGCGAACTACGCGCCCTGCACGGCCGCGGACCTGGCGGCGGGCGGGCTGGACTACTGGGCCCTGGGCCACGTGCACACGCGCGCGGAGCACCTGCTGCCCGGAGGCGGCGTGGCGGTGTACCCGGGCAACCCCCAGGGCCGGCACGTGCACGAAACAGGCGAGCGCGGCTGCGTGGTGGTGGACGTGGAGGACGGCGTCGCGCGCAGGCGGTTCGTGCCGGTGGACCGCGTGCGCTGGCACCGGCTGGACGTGCCGCTCGCGGGCGTCACGTCGCTGGACATGCTCCAGGCGGTGGCCACGGAGGTGGTGGAGGCGCGGTGCGCGCAGGACCTCGACGGGCACGCGGTGCGCCTCACGCTGGCCGGACGCGGGCCGCTGCACCGGGAGCTCGCGCGGCCGGGCGCGCGCACGCAGCTGGAGG
>JAFADT010000301.1 GCA_023424585.1 Pseudomonadota bacterium | reverse complement strand
TCACGTGGGCGCGGGTCTGCCGGTGCGGGGCGCCCTCTACGCCTTCCTGTTCAGCTTCGCCGTGGCCGCGCTGGTGCTCCACCGGGGCCTCGTCCGCACCCCGTACGGGGACGCGCCGCTGTACCTCAAGCTCGTGCCCGCGGGCACGGTCCTCTTCTTCGTCTACCTGCTGACCCTGCGCGGCCTGCGCCGCCACCAGCGGGGGGAGGTCTGAGCCATGTCCCTTCAGGGAACCCTCAAGGACTTCGGCATCGGCGACATCCTGCAGCTCATCGGGCAGCAGCAGAAGACGGGCACGCTCCACCTGCGCGACAAGGACCAGGAGGTGCGCGTCGGCTTCCAGGACGGCCACATCATCAAGGCCGAGAGCCTCACCCGGAAGCGCAAGGAGCTCATCGGCGCCATGCTGGTGCGCGCCGAGATCATCACGGAGACGCAGCTGGAGGCGGCGCTGGAGGTCCAGAAGCGCACCCTCAAGCGGCTGGGCGACGTGCTGGTGCAGAGCCACGCCCTCACCGCGGAGCGCTTCCAGCACATGGCCCAGCTCCAGGTGACGGAGACGCTCTACCGCCTCTTCACCTGGAAGGCGGGCACCTACGAATTCATCCAGGAGCCCGTGGAGCCCGGCCCCGACGCCATCGCCCCGCTGCGCGCGGAGACGGTGCTGATGGAGGGCTTCCGGATGGTGGACGAGTGGCCCGTCATCCGGAAGCGCATCCACCGCGACGACATGACCTTCGAGCGCGTCAAGGCGCTCCCGCCGCCCCGCGGCCCCGACGACGAGGGCGCGGGCCTGGGCGCCATCGGTCCGACGGAGCGCCACGTCTACGAGGAGATCGCCGTGGGGCGCGACCTGCGCCGCCTGGTGGACCTCTGCTGCCTGGGCGAGTTCGAGACCTGCAAGGCGCTCTACAACCTGGTCCAGGGCGACTACGTGCGCGCCATCGACCCGGAGGGCCGCGCGCCCGTGCCGGAGGACACCCGCCTCGTCGCCCGGGCGGCGGGCCTCGTGGGCCGCGTCGCCGTGACCATGGCGGTCCTCGCGGGGCTGGCCTTGATCGCGTCCCGCTGGGTCGGGAGGCAGGAGACAGGCGCCTCCCGGCTGGGGGATCCCGCCGCCCAGCGTCAGATTGCCCACGCGCAGCGCGTCCGCATCGCGGCCGCGCTGGAGGTGTTCCAGCTGGAGAAGGGGACCCTCCCGGAGCGGCTGGATGCCCTGGTGGACGCCGGATTGTTGAGTCCTGAAGAGCTGCGCTACCCGTGGCGGGAGGAGTACTATTACCGCCGCACGGACGCCCGGCAGTTCATCCTCCTACCACCCGTGCGCTAGCCGGCGGGCACGCCCTGCCCGAAGGGATGGCGGGCGTGGGGGGAGGGGCGGCGTTAATTTGAGGGCGAGCGACCACTGAACGAGGAACGACGCGCATTGCGAAACCCCGCCACGCTGGAAGTGCCCGCAGCCCGCGCTGAATCCACCCCCACCTCCGCCAAGGTGGACGTCCGTGACAACGAGACGACCCAGGCCCTGTGCGGAAACCAGAACGAAAACCTCAAGCTGATGGAGCGGCGCCTGGGGGTCCGGGTGGGGCAGCGCGGTACGGAGCTGCTCCTGTCGGGCCCGGCGGACGCCGTCGCCTTCGCCGTGCGCCTCGTGGAGAACCTGGAGGGGATGATCCGCGCCGGACGCCCCGTCTACCGCGAGGACGTGGAGCAGGCCATCAAGGTCCTGGGCCGAGGCACGGAGTCCCTGCAGGAGGTCATGCTCGGCACCGTCCTCAAGAGCTCCGGCAACCGGCAGATCGCCCCCAAGAGCATCGCGCAGAAGCGCTACGTGGACGCCATCCGCTCCCACGACATCGTCTTCGGCGTGGGCCCCGCCGGCACCGGCAAGACGTACCTCGCCATGGCCATGGCGGTCGCCTTCCTCCAGGAGCGCAAGGTCAAGCGCATCATCCTCGCGCGCCCCGCCGTGGAGGCCGGTGAGAAGCTCGGCTTCCTGCCCGGCGACCTCGCGGAGAAGGTGAACCCGTACCTGCGCCCGCTCTACGACGCGCTGCACGACATGATGGCCGTGGAGCGCGCCCAGCACCTGGTGGAGCAGGGCGTGGTGGAGGTGGCGCCGCTCGCGTTCATGCGCGGCCGCACCCTCAACGACGCCTTCGTCATCCTCGACGAGGCGCAGAACACCACCGTGGAGCAGATGAAGATGTTCCTCACCCGCCTGGGCTACAACAGCAAGGCGGTCATCACGGGCGACGTCACCCAGGTGGACCTGCCCACGGGCAAGCTGTCCGGCCTGAACCACGCGCGCTCCGTCCTGCGGAACATCGACGGCATCCACTTCTCGGAGTTCTCCGACGTGGACGTCGTGCGCCACCCGCTGGTGCAGGAGGTCATCCGCGCCTACGAGCGCTCCGAGGTCTCCCAGAAGGAGGCCCAGGCCGCCCGTGAGGCCGCCGCGGCCCCCGAAGGCGCGGCCTCCCCCGCGGCCGGCGCCACCGAGTCCTGAGGCCCTGACGCTGCCCGCCCACCCCCGCTCCCAGCCTCGCGCAGGGACGGGGGGGCGTCGCCGAGGGGCTTACATCGCTGCCTGTTGGCTTACCCGCATTTTTCGCAGAGCGAACTGGCGTCCGGGCGGCGGCTGTCCCACCCTCACGAATTTTCCCCGTCGCTGCTTCCTTGTAGGGAGCCTGACGTCTTCGCAGGGTGAGGAGTTCCCCCATGGCCGATCCTGAATCACCAACCCCCGGGCCCAGTCCGCTGGACGCGCTCGCGGTCCGCCTGGGGCTCGGGCGGCGTGGGGAGTGGGGCCGGCGCGTCGTGCAGGCCCTGCTGCTGCTCGTCGTCTCGGTGGGCGCGGGCTTCGTCATCTCGCCGGGCCTCTACAGCCAGCAGATCCCGGCGCTCACCGCGGAAAACCTGGGCAAGCCCTTCCGGGCCAACTCGCCGGCCGGCTTCAAGGCTGCGCGCGACTACGACATCGTCCACCAGGCGATGACGGAGCAGCGCCGCCGCGAGGCCCGGAGCGCCGTGCGCCCGGTGTACGACCTCAACCCGGCCGTGGTGGGCAACCTGCGCGCGTCCGTGCGCGCCGCCTTCGCCAGCGCGCGCGAGCACCTGGATGAGGACAAGGAGGCCCGCGCCGAGGAGGCCCCGCCCGAGGAGGCCCAGGCCCGGCGCCGCCGCCCGGCGCCGCTCACGCCGGAGGCCCTGGAGCGCCAGCGCCGCGCCCGCGAGGAGATGCAGGCCCACTGCCAGGAGCAGCTCTACGGCCAGCGCGCCGCGGGGCTGGAGACCGAGGACTTCCAGGCGCTCG
>JAFADT010000243.1 GCA_023424585.1 Pseudomonadota bacterium | reverse complement strand
CGCCAGAGGAGGGGGGGGCTCGGTCCGCGCGGGGAGCGAACCGGAGCCGGGGGCCGCCACGGTGAAGGGCGTGCCGTCCGCGCGCAGCGGGGCCAGCGGCTGGAGCGGGACGAAGTGCCCGGCGCTCGCGCCGGCCAGGGGCTTGCGGTACAGCACGCCCCACTCGGTGAGGACGGGCTCGAACGGCGCGTAGTCCCCGAGCGGCGGATCCGACGGCCCCGTGAACAGGTAGCCCCCGTCATCCAGCGACGCGTGGAGCCTGCGCGCCACGCCCTCGATGGTGGCGCGGTTGAAGTAGATGAGGACGTTGCGGCAGAAGATGACGTCCAGCTGCCAGATGCCGCTCTCGGCCGACGGCCACGTCTCCAGCGCCAGGTTGAGGTAGCCCAGCTGCACGTGGAGCTTCACGTCCGGGGACAGCGAGTAGAAGCGGCCCTCCTGCGTGAGGTGGGGGCGCATGCGGTCCGCGGAGGGGCCGCGCAGGGACCAGTCCGTGTAGCGGGCCTGCTGGGCGCGGTGGAGCGCCGTGCGCGACACGTCCGTCGCGCGCACGGTCATGTGCTCCTCCCAGCCCTCGGCCATCAGCAGCGCGGCGATGGAGTAGGGCTCCTCGCCGGAGGAGCACGCCGCGCTCCACGCGCGCACCTGGTGGTCCGGCCCCAGGCGCTCGCGCAGCTCCGGCAGCACCACGCGGCGCAGGTGGTCGAAGTGCTCGTGGGTGCGGAAGAAGTACGTCTCCCCGATGGTGAGCTCGGTGAGCAGGTCGTCCAGGAGCGCGCTGTCGAAAGACAGCTCGCGCAGGTAGGCCTCCACGTCCTCCTGGTTGGCGCGGGCCATGGCGCGCTGGATGCCCTCCAGCGCGGCGGCCAGGCAGCTGGGCGCGGCGAGCCCCGCGCGCTCCTCCACCAGGGCGAGCACCTCCTTGAAGCCCGGGGGGAGGACGCCGCCAATCAAGCAGGCTCCGAGAGGGCCCCGAGCGCGGTGTCGAGTTGCAGGGCCTCCGCCTCGGAGAGGAAGGCGCGCAGGTCGTGCACGAGCACGAGCCCGTCCGGGAGCTTCGCGGCCCCGGCCACGTACCCCACGCCCGGCAGCTCCCGGGGGGAGGGGTCCCACTCCCCGGCGGTGATGGCGTGCAGCCCCTCGGCCCGGTCCACGCGCAGCGCCACCTGCCGTTGCCCGGCGCTGGCGACGATGAAGTGGTCCATGGGGGACAGCGCGCGAGCGGGGTGGCGGAAGCGGCGGCGCAGGTCCAGCACGGGCAGCAGGTCGCCGCGCAGGTTGAGCAGGCCCTCCACCACGTCGGGGGCCTGGGGCAGGGGCGTGAGGCGCGCGGCGCGCACCAGCTCGCGCACGTCCTCCACGGGCAGGCCATAGCGCTGCCGCTCCAGGGTGAACAGCAGGACTTCCTGTGGGCGGGCCTCCGAGGGGGGATTCATGGATGCGCGTGGCAGGCTACAGGAGGCCGGGCCCCCGGGGGATTCAGGATGTGGGCCCGTCTTCCAGAGAACGCTCTCCGGAGGACGAGCGCAGGTCCCGGCCAGGAGCCAACGTCTGGCGGGACGCTTGGAGTCCCGAGGAAACGCTTTTTCGTCCGGGCCGTCTGCCCGGGGGACAGTCGCCCGTCGGCATGGGGCCGGGCATCGTGAGGCACATGGTTCAGCACGTCATCGTCGTGGGCGCGGGCCCGGGGGGCCTGACGGCCGCCATCAACCTGGCGGGGCAGGGCTTCCGGGTCACCGTGGTGGAGAAGGACGCGGTGCCCGGCGGCCGGATGAAGGGGCTCACGCTGGGCCAGGACGGCGAGTACGCGCTGGACACGGGCCCCTCCATCCTCCAACTGCCGGGCATCCTGAGGCAGACCTTCCAGCGCGCGGGGAGGCGGCTGGAGGACTACGTCACGCTGGTGCCGGTGGATCCGAACACCCGCGTGCACTTCTGGGACGGCACGCACCTGGACACGCGGCGCGACCTGGCGCGCATGGGCCGGGACCTGGAGGCCTTCGGCGCGGGCAGGGGGCGCGCGCTCCAGGAGTGGATGGCGGACGGGCGGCGGAAGTACGCGCTCGCGTACGAGAAGTTCATCTGCACGAACGCGGGCGGCCTGGACTACTACGCGCCCTGGCGGCTGGCGCCCACGCTGCGCTTCAAGCCGTGGCAGACGCTCTACAAGCAGCTGGACTCGTTCTTCCACGACGACCGGATGACGTACGCGCTGGCGTACCCGTCGAAGTACCTGGGGCTGCACCCGACGACGTGCTCGTCGGTGTTCAGCGTGATTCCGTTCATCGAGCTGGCCTTCGGCGTGTGGCACGTGCGGGGCGGCTTCCGGGAGCTGGCGCGAGGGATGATGAGGTGCGCGCAGGACCTGGGCGCGACGTTCCGCATGGGCGCGGCGGTGGAGCGCGTGCGCACGGAGGCGGGGCGCGCGGTGGGCGTCCGGCTGACGGATGGCGAGGTGCTGGACGCGGACGCGGTGGTGGTGAACGCGGACCTGGCGTACGCGGCGCGCAACCTGGTGGCGCCGGAGCTGCGCGAGGGCACGCGGCTGTCGGACGGGGCGCTGGAGCGGGCGAGGTACTCGTGCAGCACGTTCATGGCGTACTACGGGCTGGACACGACGTACGCGGACCTGCCGCACCACCTCATCTACCTGTCGGAGAGCGCGAGGCGCACGGACCGGGACGCGCTGGAGGACCGCACGGTGGACGTGGAGGATCCGCCCTTCTACGTGTGCAACCCGGGAGTGACGGACGGCTCGGGGGCGCCGCAGGGGCACTCCACGCTGTACGTGCTGGTGCCCACGCCGAACACGGCGCGTCCGGTGGACTGGGCGAAGACGGAGGCGACGCTGCGCGAGCGCATCCCGAGGATGCTGGAGAAGGTGGGCATCCGGGGGCTGCGCGAGCACGTGAGGGCGGAGCGCTACTTCACGGCGGAGACGTGGCGGGACGACTTCAACGTGTTCCGGGGCGCGGTGTTCAACCTGTCGCACACCTGGATGCAGTTGGGCCCGCTGCGGCCGCGCGTGAAGAACGCGCAGATGGAGGGCCTGTACTTCGTGGGCGGCGGCACGCACCCGGGGAGCGGGCTGCTGACCATCATGGAGAGCGCGAACATCGCGGCGGACTACCTCACGCGCGAGGCGGGCCAGGGGCCGCTGAGGGGCTGGCCCTACGTGCCGCCGCTGGAGGACGACGGCGGCGCACAGGCGCCGCTCCGCGTGGCGCGGAGCGGCTGAGGCGAAGCGGGTCACGCGGCGCCGGGGCGGCAGCTCACCTCCACGAGGATGCCGCCGGGGGCGCGGCAGTAGACGAGGGTGCCCCGGTTGTTGCGGAGGACGTCGGACACCTCCAGGCCGTCGGCCTTCACGCGCGCATGGAAGGCGAGCACGGGGGCCTCGGAGTCCTGGAGGAAGCCGACGTGGAAGTCCTCGGGGAAGACGTCGGTGTCGCGCTTGCGGCGCTGGAGGATGAGCACGAAGCCATCCGTCCCGCCGAGCATGGCGATGGCGGGCGAGTCATGGTTCTTCGCGTGCGACGTGAAGCCGCAGTAGCGCGTGAAGAAGCGGGCGGTGGCCTGGACGTCGGGGACCTGCAAATCAAGGTGGTTCAGCTTCATGGTGGACCTCGCGAGGGCACACGCGTGCCTTCGAAGGGCCGTGGGTCCTGAATCCCGAGGGAGACGGACAAGGGCTTCCACCCTGGAAGTGACCGGGGCTCACCGAACCGGTCCGCCGTTTTTCGACCGGCGTGGAGGCTAATGCCCTGGCGGACGGAATGCCAGACTACGACACGTACCGCTCCGCCAGCTCCGACACCTGCCCCGTCGCCTGGGCCACCGCCGTCGCCGCCTCCTGCGTCGTGCCCAGCTGCCGCAGCGTCGCGGCCATCAGCTCGTCCATCTCGCTCACCGCGCTGAACAGCTGATCCACGCCCGCGTGCTGCTGCGCCACGGCCTCCGCGATCTGCCGCACCGCCGCCGCGGACTCGTGCGTGAGCTTGATCAGCTCCCGCAGCCGCTCGCCGCTCTTGCGCAGCGGCACCAGCGCCGCCTCCACGCCCTGGGCGCTCTTGTCCGCGGTGACGACCGCCTCGCCCGTGGCGGCCTCCATGCCCTCCAGCAGCCCGCGCACCTGCCCCGTCGCCTTGATGGACTGGTCCGCCAGCTCGCGCATCTGCCGGGCCACCACCGCGAAGCCCCGGCCCTGCTCGCCCGCGCGGCTCGCCTCGATGGCCGCGTTGATGGCCAGCATGTGCGACTGGTCCGCCAGCGACTTCACCACCTCCGACACCCGGCCCACCTCGCGGGCCCGCGTGCCCAGGTCCACCACCTGCTGGTTCAGCCCGTGCGTCAGGCCCCGGATGTCGTCGAGCCCCTGCTCCGTGCCCGCCAGCGACTCCTCGCCCAGCCTGCCCATGGCCGCGGCGCGCTCCGCCACCTGCAGCACGCTCCCCGCGCGGCTGGCCGCCAGCCTCGACATCTGCTGGATCTCCTGCGCCGTCGTGCGCGCCTGGTGGATGGCCGCCGCCTGCCGCGACAGCGTGCGGTTCTGCTGGTCGCTCGCCTCCGTCAGCCGCGTGCCCGCCTTCGCCAGGTGCCCCGCGGACGAGCGCAGCGACCGCGGCAGCTCCTGCAACTGCTCGTAGAGCAGCCACGTGCGCGCGGACAGGTCGCCCAGCTCATCCGTGGACACCCACTGCGGCGGTGACGCGCGGCCCTCCACCAGCGCGTCCAGCGACGCCCCCACCGCCCTCGCCCCCTGCGCCAGCCG
The DNA here is from genome assembly GCA_023424585.1 of Pseudomonadota bacterium. Lineage (GTDB taxonomy): Bacteria > Myxococcota > Myxococcia > Myxococcales > Myxococcaceae > Corallococcus. Next base: position 2,253 of record JAFADT010000243.1, on the reverse strand, counting down.
GCGCGCCGCCCACGCCGCCGTGAAGATGGCCCCCAGCGCCGCGAACCCGCCCAGGAGCGCCACCGGCAACGTCAGGTCGCGCTGCAACGGATGGATGCGCGAGCGCACCCGCGCCGCGCCCTGGTACTCGCCCGACAGCTCCAGGTCGTCCGCCAGCGCGGACAGGTTCTTCTCCAGCCGCAGCTGCAGCGTGGCGATGCTCGTGATGCACGTAATCAGCAGCGCGGACACCACGATGGCCGGCAGGAACCAGCTCTGCCGCGGCAGGAACAGCCCCTCGCCAGGGGGGCGCTCGTGCGGCGCCCGGCGGAACGCCTCCAGCGTCACCGCCGCCAGCGCCTTCTCGTAGAGCATGTACATGATGGGCGCGCTGAAGAGGCCCGCGCTCATCGCCACCGCCACGCCCACCAGGATGACGCGCGGCGGCCGCTCCAGCGCCAGGCCGATGGCGCCGTTGAAGAAGATGCCGCCCAGGAACCAGCCCGCCTGCGCCTCCACGAACGTGAGCACGCCCGGCAGCCGCAGCAGCCGCCCCAGCCGCTCCGCCGGGTCCGCCTCCGCCTCCACCGCGTGCCGGAGCAGCGCCCCCACCGCCCCGATGGGCACCACCAGCGCCAGCCCGCCAATCACGATGGGCGTGACGACGCCCAGCACGAACCCCGCGCTGCTCGCGTCCACGTCCAACAGCTGCATGTCGACGTAGATGGCCGGCGCCACCGCCACCGTGACGACCAGGGTCCGCAGCAACAGCAGCTTGAAGAGCAACGCCTGGGTCGACGTGGGTGATGGCTGTTTCATCAGGTGACGGATCCGGGGACCGCGCAAGCCTGAGCGGGAAGCGCGGGTGCGTCAATGCAACGTCCACGTCTTGTCTCGGCCGGTGGCGTGGACTCCCGGGTCTCCGTGAATAACAGGGACGTGGCAGGTAGGCGGGGCGGGGCGCGTGTCGTCCCGGCGCGCGCCGCTCGCCGTCCCTTGCCGGACATCCTGGAGTGTCTCAACCCCGTCACGGCCCGCGGGGGGCAGCCATGCGGACGAGCCACCGCCGCCTGCCGCCGGCCCATGACGTGAGCACGTTCACTCCCACAACGATTCACCCGACGTCAGGAGGAACACCATGGGCGAGTGGACTGACAAGGCCAAGGGCAAGGTGAAGGAAACCGTGGGGGTCGCGACCGGCGACCGCTCCCTGGAAGCCGAGGGCAAGGCGGACACGCTCAAGGGCAAGGTCAAGGGCGTGGTCGAGGACGTGAAGCACGCCATCAAGGACAAGCGCGACGAGCGCGAGGAAGTGCGCCGCGGCGACGCGGAGCCCTCCCAGCGCTAGCTCGCGAGACACCCACCGCCGTTGAAACCGTTCGGGCCGCGGAAGCCAGCGCTTCCCGCGGCCCGGGCTGTCTTCACCGCGCGGCGCGCTATCGCCGGAGCTTGTCGCAGGGACACGCCACCTCGAGGAAGGTGGTGGACTTGCCGCTGAGCATCACCCAGAGACAGCGCAACACACAGGCTGTTCCGAACTCCCGGTAGATGAGTCCCAGGTTGGCAACCACCTCACGTCCGGTGATGACCCCGCGCATGTTCCCGCTCCCTTGCGTCCTGCCGTCCGACCCGCCGCCCACGGCCCCCCGCGGGGGCCGGGCAGAGGTCTTTGCAAAGGGCTGGCCGAGCCTCCGAAAACGCCCGGGTTCTCCAGCGTCGCGCGGCGGACGTTCCAAGCCGTTGAAACAGCGGCCCTGAACGCCCGCCTGCCCTGGAGTCCTTGAACGAAGCGGTGCGGCGCCCTGAAAACGTTACAGCGCCAGGCCCCGGCCAGGGACCGGAAGGCCTGTTCGCCCGCGCCCACTCACGCGTCCCCTCGGGCCGTGCCGCTCGCGCGGTCCTCCGCCCGGCCGTGGGAGCGGCGTCCCTGCGAGACGGGTGGCACATGGACCGACGGAGCTGAATGTATGTCCATGAGGGCCCGCGTGAGCCGCCGCGCCTGAGACCCATGGGGTGCATCCCAGCGGCAGTGGTGGAAGGGAGTCGAGATGAGGCCAACCGTGTCTTCCGGAAGGACCCTGCCCCTGCTGCCCGACGGCCTCCTCCGCGCCCAGCGGGGGCTGCACCGGGTGGCGGTGGGGCTGGACTTCTCCCTCCAGTCCGAGTTCGCGCTGGCCCGCGCGCTGCGGCTTCCGCTCGCGTACGGGGCGGCCTTCAGCGTGCTGCACGTGAGCCCGTCGCTGGACGGCCACGCGGGCCCGGCCGGGGCGGTGG
>JAFADT010000236.1 GCA_023424585.1 Pseudomonadota bacterium | reverse complement strand
GTGCTGGGCGGCGCGGCGGGCGGCATCGTGGGCGCGACGGTGCTGGGCTCGGTGGGGTACCTGCTGGGTTCGGCCACGGTGGGCTGTGACGAGTGCCTGGTGATGGCCGCCGCGGGCGCCGGGGCGGGCGCCATCATCGGCATCCCGGTGGGCACGTACGCGGGCGGCCACTTCATGGGCGGACGCGGCCGGGTGGGCGCGACGGTGGCCGGCAGCATGGTGGGCTGGGGCGCGACGTTCCTGGCGCTCACGCTGCTGAACAGCGGGGGCGCGGAGGCGCCCGCGGCCGTCAACGCCGCCCTCTTCATCCTGCCGGTGGTGGGCGCGAGCGCGGGCTTCGAGCTGTCCCACGGCAAGGTGCTGCGCCAGGAGGCCGCGATGCAGGCGCCCCCCACCCCGGCCGTGCACCTGCTGCCCGTGGCCACCTACAGCAGCAAGGGCCCGCACCTGGGCCTCATGGGCAGCTTCTAGCGCGCCGGGGCCATCGCCCTCCTGGCGCCTTCGACGCCTGGGTCGGCAGCGGCACCCACGTCGCCGCCAGCGACACGCGCTTCGGGACGAGCCGGCGAGGGCACGCGGAGCGCTGACGCGTCAGCGATGCGGGCTGACGCGCCAGCCCCGGGTGACGCCGGGTTCATCCCCGAGGAAGCGCCGGCAGTTCCCTCGGCCTCACGGTGGCATCCAGCCTGCAAGGCCCGGGGGCTCCACCTCATGCGCAGGCATGGGCCTCCCATCGGTCCAGAGGCCTCCGGGGAGCGCCCTCTGTCCCGCACACCCCGCCCGCCAACGACACACGGAGGGGGCGCGCATGCCGCCGCGGCCGCGTGCATCAGGGACGGCCCCAGGCATCACGCTCGAACGGAACCCATGAAAGCCAGACCCACCCTCCCGCTGACCCTCCTCTGCCTGAGCGCGGTCCTCACCGCGAGCTGCAGCGACAAGGCGCCGACGACACCCCGGCCGCTCCCGAAAGGGACCGTCATCTTCGGCGGCGACACGCCCGAGGCGCTCGACGCCGTCAACGCCCACTGGAAGCCCTCGTTCGAGCCCGACTACAACACCCTCGCGCCACGGCCGGGCGTCGAGCCCGCGACGAAGGAGCAGACGGACGACGTCTCCGTGACGCCCACCGCGCTCCGCTTCCCCAAGGCGACGCACCCGGAGGTCCTCGCCTGGAAGCCGGGGCGCATCATCGTCGCGGGACCGGGCGAGGGCGCGGGGAAGAACCCCCTGGGCTTCGCCCGCCGCGTCGTGAGCGTCGCCGAGCAGGGCGAGGACCTCGTCGTCACGACGGAGACCCCCGTCCTGCAAGAGCTCTTCGAGGGCTCCGTCCAGATGACGTTCGACCCCGACAAGACCCGGCCCGTCGACTTGAGCAAGCTCGACCTGGAGTGGGCCGCGGAGAACCTGTACGCGGAGGTGGACTTCTCGAGCGAGCTCCCCGAGCTGCTGCGCGACAGCTATCCGCTCGAGGGCGGTGACCTGGGCGAGGATGGCAGCCCGCTGCCTCCGGCGCGCCCCGGCGACCCCGCGTTCGGGTGGCTCGTGAAGGCGGCCAAGAGTGTCTGGCAGAAGGTGACCGCGAAGAGCTTCGACAAGACAATACCGCTGACCAAGGAGCTCAAGCAGACCTCCTCGAACGAGCTCTTCTCACGCAGCTTCAAGAAGGAGTTCAAACCGGCGGGCAAGCTGCCCATGGAGCTCGCCCTGGATGGGTCGGGCACCGTCTCCTCGACGCTGACCTTCAACCCCAATCTCCAGGTGGGGTTCACGGTTCCGGGCCTGGGCTCCATCGTCGGGGAGAAGCCGTTCGCGCTGTGGCTCAACGCCGACAGCTATCTGCGCGCAACCGAGCGCCTGGACATCGAGCTCAGCGCCACCCTGGCCTCGGTCGGAGGCAAGTCGGGGGAGGACCTGGAGGAGCTGTTCAAGAGCGCCCCCACGACGCGGGAGGAGGTCGCGACGCAGACCAAGGACTTCTTCATGAACCATCCGGACCTCAAACCCGGTACGGCCTGGAAGAAGACGCTCTTCATCTCCAAACCCCACACCCAGGTGGTCACGGCGGGCCCTGTCCCCGTGGTCTTCACCGAGACGTTCCAGCTCGACCTCGAGTGCGGCTTCGAGGCGAAGGTGGCCATTCAAGCGATGCTCGCGCTGGAGCAGTCGCTGACGTTCAAATACTCGGCGCGGTACGAGAAGGGGAAGCTCACGCACACAGGGCCTTCTGTCGGGAGAGCGAAGCGGTTCGAGGTCCAGGTGACCGGCGGCGGTTCGCTCATCGCCACCTGCGGCCTCATTCCCCGGCTCAACGCGTTCATCTACGACACCGTGGGGATGAACGCCGGGGTCCGGGCGTCGATCATCGGGCGAGCGTCGTACGAGACGTCCTGCGACGACAGCCTGACCACCTGGCAGCCGACGGGCGAGGTGAAGCTGGGCCTTTCGCTGGGCCTCGGCCTCAAGGTCGGGGCGCGCGGGCAGCTCCCGGGCTCGAGCTTCCTCGGGACCTCCGGGACCCAGCTCGGCGCGAGCTGGTATCCGCCAGAGCTCTATAGCAAGGAGTTTCCGCTGTACGAGCACACGTGGGACGTTTCACCGGGGCTCGGCTACTGCACGCCCAAGTGCACGAACCTGACGAAGGACGCGCTCGAGACGGACGTCGACTGCGGCGGCGGCCAATGCCGTGGGTGCGCGGAGGGCAGGCAGTGCGAGAAGAACAGCGACTGCGCGGTCGGCTTCTGCGCGGACGGGAAGTGCTCGAACACCGACCATTGCAGGAACGGCATCATCGACGGGGACGAGACCGCCACGGACTGCGGCGGCGCGCTCTGCGGCAAGTGCTCCGTGGGGCGGGCCTGCTATCGACATGGCGACTGCAAGAGCAACGCCTGCAAGCTGCTGCCCCAGAGCGGCTCCGCGATGGGGTTCTGCGTGGCCGACCCCTGCCAGGACAACGTCAAGGACAACGGGGAGTGCGCGGCCGACTGCGGCGGCAGTTGCAATGCCTGCGCCCTGGGCACCGCCTGCGGCGATGACGCCCAATGCGCGAGCGGGGCCAGCAACGGCTATCAGTGCGTCAACGCCTCGTGCAAGGACCTGAAGCTCAGCCCCGGCGAGTCGGACATCGACTGCGGAGCCGCCTGCGCCACCGGCTGCGCGCAGGGCCAGCAGTGCTTCGTGGACGCCGACTGCCGTGACGGGAGCTGCATCGCGGGCGTCTGCCAGGACCAGTGGCTCTCCAGCTGCGCCCAGCGCCGCGCCGCCGACCCCGCGCTCCCCGACGGCGACTACACCCTCTATGCCGGCAACGACCCGCGGAAGCCATGGACGGCCTACTGCAAGGACATGGCGGGCACGCCCAAGGAGTACCTCACGCTCCGGAACACGACGAACGCCAACTTCTCGCAGTACACCGCCGGGGGAGCCTCCCCCGGGACGAACCTGCGTACCCGCTTCACGAAGGTACGGATCAACCCGGCGACCTTGGAGGTCGACCCCGGCGATCGAACGTTCTCCATCTCCACCGGCGGCGTCTCCCACAGTCATGCGACGCTCGCGTCGATGCCCTACGCGGCCGCCATGGACTGCGTGGCCGCGGAGAGCACCTCCGGCCTCGCGAACCTCGACTTCACGGGGCTGCCGTTCGTCGTGGCTCCCAACCAGTTCGCCCTCAGCGGCTATCTGTCGAGCGGCACGACCACCTATGGCGCGGGCGGGCGCACGGTGGACCTCAAGGGCGGCGGCTTCTGCGGCTGGAACACGGTCGCCGGCGCGGACCCCATCATCCGCATCAAGCCCCTCCAGCTCGTCTACACGCCCTGACGAGCGCGAGCGGGGGCCGCCCTCCTGCCGCGGCGCCTGCGCAGGGCGGCGAGCGCCAACGCGCTCGCCGCCAGCAGCCCCACGCTGACGG
>JAFADT010000230.1 GCA_023424585.1 Pseudomonadota bacterium | reverse complement strand
GAGCGGCCCCGCGCGGCCCGCGCCGTAGCGCGGCGCCTCAGGACACCGCGGGCACGCCGCCGCGGAGCATGAAGAACACCACCACGCCCGTCACGCTCACGTAGAGCCAGATGGGCGCCAGCCACCGCGTCACCTTGCGGTGCCGGGCGAACTGCTGCCGCCAGGAGAAGTAGAAGGCCACCAGCGCCATGGGCAGCACCGGCATGGACAGGAGCACGTGGCTGGCCAGCAGCGTCAGGTACAGCCCGCGGAAGTCGCCCACGTAGCGCGTGTCCCCGTGCACGAAGTGGTACGCGAGGTAGCCCACCAGGAACAGCGATGACGCGATGAACGCGCTCACCATCAGGTTCTGGTGCACCTTCCGCGCGCCGCGCTTGATGGCCACCCAGCCGCCCAGCAGCAGCGCCGCCGCCGTCGCGTTGAGCCCCGCGTTCACCGCCGGCATGAACCGCAGGTCCACGCCCATCCCCGCGCCTCCGCGCCGGATGAGCAGCAGCCACGCCAGCAGCGCCAGCGCGCCGGCGGACACCACGCCGATCGCGACGAAGAAGGAGCGGTCCTGGGCGGACGAGGACGCGGGGGAGAGCCCGGTAGCGGCGTTGGACATGGCCCCCCTTGTGGCTCGCGTCCGGGCCCTCTTGCAACAGGTCCGCCCGGCCGGGTCCCGCTAATGCCTACATGTGGGCTGAATGGAATCTGTTAGGCCAACTGGATTTCAATCCTGAAATTCTTTCATACTCCGGTTCACTTTTTCACCCCCGATTCCCCCTCTCGGAGGTTCCCGTGTTCAGCGTGCGATGCTTTGCCCCTCTGGCGAGCGCCGCGCTCCTGCTCGCCCTGCCCGCCGCCGCTGAAGAAGCGGTGTGCGCCCCCGTGGCGAAAGTTCCCTTGGAGCGGCATCTTCGTCAGCTTTCCCTTGACTTGCTGGGACGCCCTCCAACGATGGAGGAGTACAAGGCGTTCCAGGCGAAGGGCTCCGTCACCGCGGACGACGTCCGCGCGATGATGAAGGACGAGTCCTTCTACGCCCGGATGCGCGAGTACCACCGCGCGCTGCTGCGCTCGAACATCAACTCCAGCGTGCAGGGCAACGGCGACTACCGCGTGTCCGGCACGCCGCTGAGCTTCGCCGGCAACAACTCCAACGCCCTGCGCGGCGGCCAGAGCCAGCGCTGCGACGGGGAGATCGAGCAGGACAACTGCAAGGCGAAGCCCCAGGACGCGCACCAGGACAACTCCACGCCCCCCCAGTGCCGTGACGCGCAGGGCGTGCCGCTGCCGGTCAGCTACGACTACGACACGAACTACTACCAGTGCCGCCAACTGGACGTGAACGCCACGGCGCCGGAGCTGAAGTTCGCGGACTGCAACGCGCTGAAGGCCAGCGCGACGTACGGCAAGTACGTGAACTTCTGCGACAACCGCTACCTGGCGTCCGCGGGCAAGTCCGTGGGCTACCTGTGCCTGCCGGATCCGACCAAGAACACCACCAACGTGCTGGTGGCGGAGCCGGCCACGGGCGTCATCACCGCCTGGGTGAACCCGGATCAGAGCGCGAGCCTGAAGCGGCTGGACCGCTGCGGGTTCGACATGTCGAAGGACGGCAACGGCAAGCCGAACCCGGCCGGCACCTGGACGCCCCAGCGCGGCTGCGTGCAGCGCGAGGGCTACGTCACCACCACGGTCCAGCCCTACTGGTCCACCACCACGGAGCCCGTGAAGCTGTGCGCCATCGAGGCGCAGAACCGCGCGACGAACCCCTACGACGGCAGGTCCTGTGAGACGTCGCGCTTCAACGGCGACCGCACCTGCGGCTGCGGCGACAAGCTGCGCCGCTGTGAGATCTCCGACGTGCACACCGCGCGCGTCACCGCCTTCAACGAGGAGCCGCTCTTCATCACGGACTCCGTGGTGCGGAACGACGAACCCTACTTCAACATCCTCACCACCCGCCGCTCCTTCGTGAACGGCCCGCTGTCGGAGTTCTACCGGCAGCGCCAGGGCGCGGGTGTCTTCAGCATCAAGGCCCCCGCGGACACCGCGGTGCTGCCCGCCGTGACGTACGCGAACACCGCCCAGTGGAGCGAGTACGTCCGCGACAGCACCCACTCCGGCGTGCTCACCACGCCCGCGTTCCTCTACCGCTTCCCCACGCAGCGCGCCCGCGTCAACGAGTTCTACGAGGCGTTCCTCTGCAAGCACTTCGCCCCGGCCGCGGACGCGTCCCTGCCGCCCCCGGACGACGCCTGCAACCGTGAGAACAACCTGGCCAAGCGCTGCGGCTGCAACTACTGCCACGCCACCATCGAGCCCACGGGCGCGCACTGGGGCCGCTACGCGGAGCGCTCCGCGCTGTTCCTCTCCCCGGACCAGTTCCCCCGCCTGGACGTGAAGTGCCGCGACTGCGCCCTCGCCGGCAACACCAACTGCGACGGCGAGTGCAGCCAGTACGTGATGCAGGCCTTCGACGGCGACGGCGCCAACTCGCTGGGCCTGCTGAAGACCTACCTCTACCGCACCGCGGACGAGGAGAAGAACATCGAGGGCGGTCCGCAGGCGCTGGTGCAGCGCATGATGGAGACCGGCGACCTGGAGCGCTGCACCGTCAAGCGCATCTGGAACGAGTTCCTGGGCCGCGCCATGACGACCGAGGAGCAGCGGCTGTACCTCCAGCAGCTGTCGCAGGACTTCGCCAGGAACAACCACAGCCTCAAGGGCCTCATCGAGCAGGTGGTGATGTCCGACGCGTACCGGAGGATCGACTGATGCGCCGCCTTCTGCTGACCGCGCTGCTCGCGCTCGCCACGGGCTGCACCCAGGGCTCCGTGGACGCTCCCGCCAAGCCCGTCCCCCTGGACGCCCAGCTGGACCCGGTGCCCAACCCGCACGGGAACTCGGACCCCATCGACCCGCTGCCGGACCCGGAGGCCCAGGGCGGCAGCGTGGGCCGCGCGCCCCGCCGCCTCACCGTCGCGCAGCTCAAGGAGTCCATCAAGATCGCCGTGGGCATGGAGTGGGACGAGCTGGAGTCCCGCGCCCAGTCCCTGGGCCGCGCCGACTACGCGCTCATCACCTCGGAGAACACGGAGCCCAACCTCGTCTTCGCCCGCTTCCTGGACGACGGCGCGCGCAAGGTCTGCATCACCCAGGCGCAGAGGGACATCGCGCAGGCGGACGTGAGCCTGCGCACGCTGGGCCGCACGCTGCCCTCGCCCATGAGCGACCTGACGAAGCTCACGGACGCGCAGGTGGACGAGACGCTCGTGTACCTGTCCACGCGCTTCTGGGGCGCGCCGCTCGCTGGCGAGGAGCTGGCGCGCTACGCGGCGTTCTTCCGCAAGGCCGCCGCCCGGGCCGAAACCCTCAAGAAGCGCGATCAGGCGCTGGCGGTGGTCTGCATCGCCATGCTGACGGACTCGCGCTTCATCACCTACTGACCTTGACGGTGCCCGCGATGAAGAAGACGCGCCAAGACGACCTCTGCTGCCCCGAGCGCCGCACCTTCCTCAAGGCCGGAGCCGGCTTCATGGGCTCCCTCCTGCTGGGAGGCATCCCCTTCAAGGCCGTGGCCCAGGCCACGAACCTGGCCCCGCCCGACCGCTGCTTCGTCTTCGTGTATTTCAACGGAGGGTGGGATCAGCTGCTCGCGTTCGACCCGCGCGACCCGGCGGTGTTCACCGCCGACCGCGTCAGCGAGACGCGCATCATGCCGGGCTACAACCTGCTCACCGACTCGCGCTTCCAGCAGACGCCCATCCTCCCCAAGACGCGCGCGGGCGCCGAGGCCCCGACGATGACCTTCGGGCCCGCGGTGGGCGCGCTGGCGGACCACTACGACCTGATGACGGTGGTGCGCGGCATCAACATGAGCACGCTCACCCACGAGGTGGGCTACCGCTACTTCCTCACCGGGAAGATGCCCATCGGCAGCGCGGCGCGGGGCTCCTCCACCGCCACGGAGATCGTGGGCCAGATGAAGCCCACGGTGCCCATCCCGTCCATCGCCCAGGGCGTGGAGTCCTACAACGACCGCTACGGCGGCTACGCCAACGCGCTGCGCGTGAGCGGCCTCGCGGACCTGGTGCTCACGCTGGACCCGCCCGTGGCGTCGCGCCAGCTGGACAGCGAGATCGAGAAGAGCCTCATCGACCTCAACGGCATGCCCATCACCTGCGAGGAGCAGGCGCTCACCACGCGGGGCGTGGGCACCGCCTACGAGAGCAGCCGCGGCCAGATGCAGACGGTGATGGAGAACAAGCTGTCGGACTCGTTCCGCTTCCAACTGGCGGCCAACCAGTCCGTGCGCGACTTCTACGGGCTCAACGGCCAGTCCTACCCGTACAACACCGCCGCGGGCCGCGCGGCCATGGTGGCCACCGCCCTGAAGAAGGGCATCAGCCAGTGCGTGTCCATCAACCTGGCCGGCGGCCTGGACACCCACTTCGGCACGCAGCAGACGCACGCGACCAACCAGCGGGCGGGGTTCGACGCGCTGAACCTGCTGGTGAATGACCTCCGCCAGACGGCGCACCCCGGCGGCGGCAACTTCATGGACCACACCACCATCCTGGTGTTCAGCGAGTTCGCTCGCACGCCCACCATCAACGCCACGGGCGGCCGCGACCACCACCTGTCCAACAGCTGCCTGCTGATGGGCGCGGGCATCAAGCACAACCGGGTGGTGGGCCGCAGCGGCGACATCGGCATGTCGCCGGGCCTGGTGGACCTGCGCACGGGCGACAATGATCCGAACGGCTCCAACATCTTCCCCGAGCACATCATCGCGACGGTGCTGGCCTCGGCGAAGCTGGACTACAGCATCACGCGGGTGGACCCGCTGCGGTTCATCCTGGCCTGAACCTCGATGAGCACCTCCCTCTCGCGTCCCCGGCCGCGCCACGGCTCCCCCACCGTGGCGCGCTTCCTCTCCCCCTCGCTCCTGCTGTTGTCCGCGGTGCTGCTCACCGCGTGCGGCGAGGACGCACCGCCGGGCAGCGACCCGGCGAAGCCCGCGGCCTTCACGGCCACCCAGGTCTCCACGACGCAGTCCCTGGCCGCGGTGCCCGGCTTCGCGGACCAGTCCGGCGGCGGCATCTTCGCCACCGCGGCCGGCGAGGCCGTGCGCCTGCGGCTGGACGGCACCAAGGCCGCGCTCGCCCCCCACCCGCAGAACAAGGCGACGCTGGGCGCGGTGCGCGCCACCTTCCGCCTGGGGCCGCACAGCGCCCTGGTGGAGACGGACAGCGGCCTGTTCCTGGCGGACCAGGGCTGGCTCATCGAGCCGCTGTGGCAGGAGGTGCTGGGCACCGGCATCATCGCCACCGCGCAGACGGCGGACGGCGCCGCCTGGCTTGCCCACCCCAAGGGGCTGTTCCAGATCCAGGGCGGCGTGCTCGCGTCGCTGAAGCTGTCCGGGCAGCCGCTCACCGGCATCACCGCCATGGCGGCCGCGCCCGCGGAGGACGGCCTCGCGGGCCTGTGGTTCGCGCGCGAGGGCCGGCTCAACGTGGTGGTGGCGTCCTCGCCGGGCGTCTACCAGGTGCGTGGCTCGGACGCGCCGCTCGGCGCCGGTGAGACGGTGCGGGCGCTCGCGGGGCTGGGCGCGAGCACGAGCGCGGCCGGCGAGGTCTGGGTGCTCACCAGCACCCGCGTGCTGAACCGGAACAAGGACGGCTGGAGCACGGTGGAGCTGCCGGCGCTGCCCGAGCAGCTGCTGGGCGCGGGGCGCTACCTCTGGGCCCGCGCGGGCGACCGGCTCTTCACCTACGACGCGGACGCGAAGGTGTGGGGCTCCGCGCAGGGGCTGCCCTCCGGCGCGGTGACGCTGCTGGCCGCGGACGAGAGCGGCTGCGCCTGGGTGCGCGTGGGCGAGCAGTCCCTGGCCATCAGCCAGACGCCCGCGCCGCGCGTGACGGGCCTGCACCAGGGAATGCTGGTGGTGGAGGACGGGCTGGTGGTCCAGGCCCGCCTGCCGCCGGGCACCCCGCCGAAGAGCGTGGTCTTCCAACTGGAGGGCCAGGAGGTCGAGGCCACCGGGCCCGCGTACAGCATGGGCGGCCTGGAGGCGGACGGCGAGACGCTCAAGGCGTTCTCCTTCTCCACCCTGGCGTCGGGCGGCCACACGCTGAGCGTCGTGTCCCGCTTCGAGGACGGCACGGAGGCGCGGCGGCAGCTGCCCTTCGTCTACCAGCCGCTCACCACCGTCCCCAGTTGGGCGCGCGACATCCGGCCCATCCACGAGGCCCGCTGCGCCAAGTGCCACACCACCAGCCCTGGCCGCCCGCTGAACACCTACGAGCTGTGGAAGTCCAACGCCCCGCTCATCAACGCGGCGGTGCGCGACCTGCGCATGCCCGCGGACGGGCCGTTGGATCCGCAGGGCATCGCCCTCATCCAGCGGTGGGTGTCCTCCGGCACGCTGCCCTGACGTCCCCCCTTCACGCCTGCTTCCCCGAGTGCATCCGCCCGTCCGAGGCACCCCCATGAACCGTCTCCTCCGCGCGACCCCCCTCGCCGCGCTGTTGACCCTGGCCTGTGACGGCCAGCTCAAGCCCGCCGAGCAGCTTCCCTACGTGGGCCCCTG
>JAFADT010000228.1 GCA_023424585.1 Pseudomonadota bacterium | reverse complement strand
CGCGCAGGCCGAGCGCGTACGCGGCGATGGACGCCGGGGACGCGTCCTCGTGGTCCTTCGACGCCACCGCGCAGCCCGAGTTCACCGGCCGGATGCGCCACAGCATGTTGCCCGCGCCGCTCCAGTTCACGAACGCGCCGCAGCCGCTGAGCGCATAGCCGCTGCTCAGCCCCGCGGTGTAGCTGGGGTGCGAGGCCACCGACGACGTGCCGCTGTTGATGACGTTGCCAAGGGTGCCCACGCCCGGGATGGTGCTGTTGATGCCAATGGCATACGCCGTCGCCGTCGCGGGCGCCGAGCTGGTGTGGTCCTTCGAGCGCACGCGCCAGGAGGTCGACGTGGAGGGCGCCGAGGCCGTGGCCAGGTTGCCCGCGCCCGACCAGTTCACCCGGATGCCGCCGCCCGCCAGCACGTAGCCCGCCGGCAGGGACGCGGTGACGTCCGGGTGCGCGACCGTGCCGCTCGTCGCCGTGCTGACGGTCAGGTAGCCGCGCAGCTGCGTCGGGGTCAGCCCCGCGACCTTCAGGCCGATGGCCCACGCCCGCACCTGCACCGGATCCGCGATCAGGTGCTCCTTGGTGGAGACCAGCCACGAGGTCAGCCCCGTGTCGGGATACGAAGCGGTCAGCAGGTTGCCCGACGGAGCCTCCTTGCCCTCACCGCCGCCGCCAATCACCACGAAGTCGCTGGGGACCGTCACCGCGAAGTTGGTGTTCACCCCCGCGCTCGTCGTCGCGTAGCGCTCGAACACCGCGATGGTGAGCTTGCCGCTGGTGTCCGTCTGCCGGAACAGCTCCACCGCGTTGCCGCAGCTCACGCCCACCGACGCAAAGGCAGACACGACGTCGGAGACGCTGAAGCCGTAGTCCTGCGCCGCGGTCTGCACGCCGCACGCCCCTTGGTTGAAGTCCGTGCTCGGGCTCCAATACAAATCATTGGCGCGGGCGAAGACCTGGAAGGCCTTCACCGTGCCCCAGCCCGGCCTGGTGGCCAGCAGGTAGAAGGCCTTGTTGTAGACGCCGGACGAGTAGTGCACGTCCAGGCCGTTGTAATAGTTGGAGGCATGGCCGATGGACCGGCCGTCCTGCGGCGGGTTGGCCATGTAGCGCAGCGCCCCGCTGCTCTTGAAGATCTCCGCGCCGACGAGGAAGTCATTGGTGCCGCGCATGTAGTACTCGGCGGCCTCGCCCGCGATGTCCGAGTAGGCCTCGTTGATGCCGCCGGACTGGCCGGAATAGATCAGCCCGGAGTTCTGCTCGGTGAAGCCGTGCGACACCTCGTGCGCGCCGACGTCCAGGCTCACCAGCGGGTAGAACGTCGTGTACCCGTCGCCGAACGTCATCGCCGAGCCGTTCCAGAACGCGTTCTCGTAGTTGGTGGCGTAGTGCACCCGCATCGTGAGCTGGAAGGTCAGCGGCGGCTTGCCCACGTAGGCCTGATACATGTTGAAGATGACGCTGCCGAAGAAGTGCGCGTCATTGAGCGGCGAGTACGCCCCATTGATGTTCTTCACCGTGTTGCGGGGGCACGTATAGGAGAACGGGGTGGAGCCGCTGGTGCCGCCGTTGAGGTTGACGGTCTGGACGTTGGTGTTGCTCATCGTGCACGTGGTGCCCGACTGCGCGACGTCCATGTAGCCGTAGTTCGTGCCGTACTCATACTGGCCCGTCTTGGCGTTGCCGCCAGGGCCCGTGCCGATGAGCACATGTTGCAGGTTCTCCCACTGCTTGAGCACCCGGCCATCCTCCGCGTCGACGATGACCATGGGCCGCGTGGGCGCCCCGCCACCGACGAGGTCCGCGAAGTAGCTGACGACGTAGGCCTTGTGCGCGCGGCCGTCGTCATCGACGTAGATCATCAGCTCGGAGCGCTCGTTCTCGATGGACATGGCGCGCACGCGGTCGCCCAGGCTCGCCGCCTTGGCGAGCTCCAGCGCCTCCGCGGCGGACAGCCGGGGCGCCCCCTCCGGAATGTCGCGCTCCAGGCCGGTGACCTTGCGCCCGAACAGCGTGCGCAGCGCTCCGTGGTCATCCTCGTTGATGATGACGTGCTCGCCGAAGATGGGCAGCCCCCGGAAGGTCTGCTGATAGCGGTGGTTGCGCACGCCGTGGTCGTTGACGCTGTCGAGCAGGGTCAGCCCCGAGCCCGCTTCGAGGCCCAGCGCCTGCACATGGCGCGCGGATTCACTGATGACGCTCCCGGCCCCGGCGAGCGTGGCGCTCCGCAGGCGGATCGCTCCCAGGTCCTGCTGATGCAGGTCGATCCGGCTCGCCGCGGAGGCGGAGCCCGCGGCCAGCAGGGACGTCAGGGCCGCCGCAAGGGTGGGGTTCTGGCGAAGAAGCTTCACGTCGCTCACTCCTGGAGCTCGGGGACGCGACCGCCGCGGGATGCAGCGCGCAACAACCGTTCTCCAAGAACAACCATAAAAAGCAGAAACACCAGGAGTCAATCTCCAGCCCACACTCCAGGTGCACCAGCGGCTGTCGTATGACACGCATGTCATGTTGATGACACCAGGGCACGGCTCGCGAGCCCCGGGTCCCTCTGGGAGTGCGTGGCATTGAGCTTGCTGTGTGTCGCGCCGCCCGGGCGTCCCCCGCACGTCCGGAGCCTTCACGACCGCCCGAGAAAGCCATGCGCCGAGCCCGTCCCTCCCTCTCCGAGCGAATCCCCACCGCGACACGCGCCTGGGCCTCTCGCGCGGTGCTGCTGCTCGCCTGCGCCAGTGTCGTCGCCACGTCGCAGCCCCAGTCCGACGACGTGGCGTCCACGCCCCTCACCGGCACGCCCATCCGACTGACGACGGCCAACGCCAGGGTCACTCGGACCTTCGTCGTCCGGGTCACCGCGGCGGAGAACGCTTCGGATCCGGTGGCGGGCGAGCTGCGACTCCAGACCCAGGCGAAGTGGACGCCGGACGACCCAGCCCAGACGACACAGCCGTGGCTGAACATCAGCCACTTCAATGACACGTTCGCCCTGGGAGGCCAGAGCGGCGTCCTGGAGTCCGGCGTCACCGTGACGCTGGAGAGCCTCTCGCGCCTCGGCGAGGAGTGCCCCCTGAATCGTGGCTGTGAATGGACCGTGCAGGTCGCCTTTGAAGTCCAGGCGAACGCGCTCCCTGGCACCGTCGACATGGAGTGGACGGCCCAGGCCTTCGCGCACGTGCTGAATGACACCAGCATCCCGAAGG
Organism: Pseudomonadota bacterium; assembly: GCA_023424585.1. Lineage (GTDB taxonomy): Bacteria > Myxococcota > Myxococcia > Myxococcales > Myxococcaceae > Corallococcus. The sequence goes on along the minus strand of JAFADT010000228.1, from coordinate 9,745 downwards.
GCTTCACCGTGACCCTGTCCGAACGCTGACATCCCCAGGAAAGACAACCATGCCCGTTTCCATGATGGCGCCCCTGGCTCGCGCACGGGGTCTGCTGCCCCTCGGGTTCGCCCTGCTGGCGTGCGCCTGCGACACGTCTGGGTTCGTGGAGGCTTCCACGGAGGAGCACCCCCTGACGCTGGACGCGGCCCAGCCCCATGTCGTCAAACGCCTGCGGCTTCGAGGCGGGACTCGCGACAAGGCCCGCGCGAAGTTCACCGGGGTCTCGCTCGTCGTGAGCACCTCCGTGAGGTGGTGGCCGGGGGAAGAGACCCGCACGGACGTGCTGCCCTGGTATCGCCTCCGTGTGGTCAGCGACCCGGACGGCGAGGTCCAGGACGAGCTCACCCTCGTGATGAAGCCCTTCTCCCACTTTGACTCCCTGTACCTCGGCGCGAGCACGGAGCTGGCGGCTCCCACCGACTCGGTCGACACCACGTTCCGGCTGGAGTTCGACCGCCAGGGAGCGCCCTCCGAGGGCGCTCTCGACGTGAAGTGGAAGGCCTATGCGACCCTCTACAAGGACGCCGGGGACCCAGAAGACCTCCAGCTCACCCTCACGGAGGAGCCGGAGTAGCGCGGCCCCGCCTCACGGCGCGGCGTCCGGCGTCTTGATGAAGTCGATGAACGCCCGCAGCGGCGCGGGTACGAGCCGTCGCCCGGGGTAATAGAGGAACGGCCCCGGGTACGGCTGCCACCAGGACTCGAGGACGGGCACCAGAACTCCGCTGTCCAGGTGCGGGCGCAGCCAGTCCTCGAAGAGGTGCACGATGCCGGTGCCCGCGAGCGCGGCGTCGACGGCGAGGTCCGTGGCCCCGCCCACCCGCACGATGAGCGGGCCCGTGGGCTCGACGGTCACCACCTCGCCGTCTCGCTCGAACTCCCAGGACGTCATCGCGCCGCTCGCGAAGCGGCCGCGCAGGCAGGCATGCCGCAGCAGGTCCCGGGGGTGCTCCGGCCGCCCATGCCGCGCCAGGTACGCCGGAGCCGCGGCCGTGGCGTTGCGCTGGACCCGAGGCCCGATGGGCACGGCGATCATGTCCTGCTCCAGCCGCTCGTCGTAGCGGATGCCCGCGTCGCAGCCGGCCGCGATGACGTCCACGAAGCTGTCCTCGGTGATGACCTCCAGGCGGATGTCGGGGTAGGCGGCGAGGAACGGCGGGACGATGCGCGGCAGCACCAGCCGCGACGCGCTGATGGGCACGTTGAGGCGCAGCACGCCCGCGGGCCGGTTGCGGAAGCCGTTCACCACGTCGAGCGCGGCCTCCATCTCCGTCAGCGCGGGCGCCAGTCGCTCCAGCAGGCCCTCGCCGGCTTCGGTGGGGACGACACTGCGCGTCGTCCGGTTGAGCAGGCGGACGCCCAGCCGCTCCTCCAGCCGCCGGACCGCGTCGCTCAGCGAGGACGCGCTGCTCCCGCTCAGGCGCGCCCCCTCGCGAAAGCTCCGGGCCCGCGCCACCACCACGAAGGCGTTCAAGTCACCCAGGTCGACCTTCACTGTTCGCCGCTCCGCACAGCCTGTTCGGGTCAAGCCCCGTTATCCTGAGAGTCCACGGTGGCTATGCATGTCCCATCTCGAAAGGAGATGAGCATGCCCGGTATCGACTCCTCCAGCACCTTCCCCCTCGGGGGCCGCCCCGTGAAGCGCCTCGGCTATGGGGCCATGCAGCTCGCGGGGCCTGGCGTCTTCGGCCCGCCCAAGGACCCGGACGCCGCCCGCGCCGTGCTGCGCGAGGTCGTGGCCCGCGGGGTGAACCACATCGACACCAGCGACTATTACGGCCCGCACGTCACCAACCAGCTGATCCGCGAGGCGCTCGCGCCCTACCCGGACGGGCTCGTCATCGTCACCAAGATTGGCGGCCGGCGCGGCAACGACGGCTCCTGGCTCCCGGCCTTCTCGCGGGAGGAGCTGACCCAGGCCGTGCACGACAACCTGCGCAACCTGGGGCTCGACGTGCTGGACGTGGTCAACCTGCGCTTCATGTTCGACACGCACGGGCCCGCCGAAGGGCCCATCGAGGAGCCCCTCACCGTCCTCGCGGACCTCCAGCGCCAGGGCCTGGTGCGCCACATCGGGCTGAGCAACGTCACCGCGAAGCAGGTCGCCGACGGGCGGCGCATCGCGGACATCGTCTGCGTGCAGAACCACTACAACCTGGCGCACCGGGGCGACGACGCGCTCATCGATTCGCTCGCGCGCGACCGGATCGCCTACGTGCCGTTCTTCCCGCTGGGAGGCTTCAGCCCGCTTCAGTCCTCCACCCTGTCCGCCGTCGCGGCCCGGCTCGGCGCGACGCCCATGCAGACCGCGCTCGCGTGGCTGCTGCACCGCTCGCCCAACATCCTCCTCATCCCTGGCACGTCGTCCGTCGCGCACCTGAGGGAAAACCTCGCCGCGGGCGAGCTCCAACTGCCGGACGACGCACTCAAGGAGCTGGACTCCGTGGCGCGCGCCCAGCCCGCCTGAGCTCCACCCGCAGCTCCGCGACGACGGGCCTGACCGGGGCCTGGGCGTGTCGCACGGCATCCACTGTGTTGCCTCGGCTCACCACGCCCGGGCCTCGTCTACTCGGAAGGCCACTCGCGCTCCGGCCCCGCGCCCCAGCTCAAGCCTCGGGGTCGTGGAAGAACGACGCCTGCTGGAAGCGCAGGCCCGCGAGGACCTGTTCGACCCGCGCGTCGGAGAGCGCCCCGATGCGCTCGCCGAGCCGCGTCTTCTCCACCGAGGACACCTGGGACACGACCACGACGCTCCGCTTCGCCAGGTGGCCCTCGCCCTCGTCGAGCAGCACGTTGCCGGGCTCATCCGCCTTTCTCAGGTTGGAGGTCAGGGCGCAGACGATGACGGTGTGGATGCGGGAGCGGTTGAAGACGTCCTCCTGGATGACGAGGTAGGGGTGGGCGATGGGCGGAACGGAGCCCCGGGCCTCGTCCGGCTCGCACCAGAACAGGTCGCCCCGGCGGATCATCTTCGGGACCGTGCGCATGCGCCGGGTTGTCCCACGCGCGAAGCGGGGGAGCAATCCTTCCCCTGCCCCCGCGTTGGTTGTAGGCAGGACCGCCCAATCACGCCGCGAGGTCGAGCACCATGAAGGCAGTTTTCCGGGACGCCGAAGGGCACCTGCGCAACGGATGGAAGGGCCTCGGCTTCGTCGTGACGGCCACCCTCCTGGCGGGCATCCTGATGGCGCTCCAGCGGGTGTTGCCGGACGTCGTGAGGCCCTTCGCGCCGCCCCCGCTCTTCGGCTTCGTGGGCGTGCTGCTCGTGAGCCTCGACTTCCTCTATCTCGAAAAGCAGCCCGTGGCCCTGGCGCCGCTCGGCATGTCGCTGGACTGGCGGGCGGGCCGTGAGCTGGGAGCCGGGGTGGTGGTGGGCGCAATCCTCGTGGGGCTGGTGGCGCTCGGCGGCTGGGCGGCCGGCGGCTACCACCTGGAGCGGGCCGCGAACGCCCAGGTGGCCGCGGTCGTGAAGGGGGCCTGCCTGATGCTGGGCGTGGGCCTCTTCGAGGAGGCGCTGTTCCACGGCTACCTCTTCCAGCGCGCCATCCGGGGCCTGGGCGAGCGCTGGGCGCAGGGGGTCATCTCCCTCGTCTTCTGCCTCGCGCACCCGTTCAGCACGGACATGGAGGTCCCCACGCGCGTCGTGGCGATGCTCTCCACCTTCATGGCGGGCTGGCTGCTGGGCCTGTGCTACCTGCGCACCCGGCACCTCGCGCTGTCGGTGGGCGTGCACATGGGCTGGAACTGGCTCCTGGGCACGATGGGCTTCGGCGTGAGCGGCAAGGAGTCCCATGGCTGGTGGACGCCTGTCTTCCACGGCCGCCCGGAGTGGCTCACGGGCGGCGCCTACGGCCTGGAGGCGTCTGTCTTCAGCGTCGTCGTCCTGGGCCTGGCGAGCGCCGCCCTGACGCGCTTCTCCTCCGTTCATCCAAGACATCTCGCTCGCACTCCGGGGTGATGCGGACTCGCGGGCTCATCAGCGACGCTCCCGTGGGCACACGCAGCACCGCCGGGAGAGCCACATGCCCAACGTCTTGGTGGTGGGAGGGGGCATCGCGGGGCTGACGGCCGCGCACGAGCTGGCGGAGCGCGGCTTCGAGGTCCACGTCTACGACACGCGGACGACCTGGGGCGGCAAGGCGCGCTCGCAGCCGGTGCCCGGCACCGGGACGGGCGGACGGCGCGACCTGCCGGGCGAGCACGGCTTCCGCTTCTACCCGCGCTTCTACCGCCACGTCATCGACATGATGCAGCGCACGCCCGCCGCCCCCGGCGCGGCCACGCCCACCGTGGACCAGCACCTCCAGGCGACCACGGAGAGCGCCATCGCGCCCATCGACGCGGACACGTGGTATCGCTTCTCCCGCCGCCGGCTGGACAAGCCCTATGACCTCCTGGAGGCCCTGGAGCTGTTCTTCCAGCGGCTGGACTTCGACGAGGCCGACGCCAGCCTCTACGGGCTCAAGACCCTCCAATTCCTCTCATCCAGTGAAGACCGCCGGCTGGGCCAGTACGAGAAGCTGTCCTGGTGGGACTTCATGCAGGGGGATGCGTACTCGCCGAAGTTCCAGCGGCAGCTGCGGGCCGTGCCCCGCACGATGGTGGCCATGGATCCACGGCGCGGGTCCACGCGGACGCTGGGCGTCATCACCCTGCAGCTCCTGCTCGACTATGCCCAGAGCGGGGTGAACAACGACCGGACGATGGGCGGCCCCACGAGCCAGATGTGGTTGGAGCCGTGGGTGGCGCACCTGCGCGGGCTGGGCGCGCAGCTCCACCCGGGCGTGCGCTGCACCGGCCTGGACGTCGCGGACGGGCGCATCACCGGGGCCCGCTTCGCCAACGGCGAATCCCGCTCCGCGGACCACTACGTGCTCGCGGTGCCGCTGGAGGCGGCGCAGGCCCTCATCACGCCGGAGCTGGCCGCGTTGGACCCGGCGCTGGCGCGGCTGCGCGCGGCGGACGTGGAGGGGCTGGTGGCCTGGATGACGGGGATCCAGTTCTTCCTCTACGAGGACGTGCCGCTGGTCCGCGGCCACACCTTCTATCCAGACTCGCCGTGGGCGCTGACGTCCATCTCGCAGCCGCAGTTCTGGCGCGAGCTGGGGCTGTTCCGGCGCCAGTTCGGCGATGGGCAGGTGGGCGGGCTGCTGTCCGTCGATGTCTCGGATTGGGACACGCCCGGCACGTTCGTGCCCAAGCGCGCGAAGGACTGCACGCCGGAGGAGATCAAGACGGAGGTCTGGGCCCAGCTCAAGGCGGCGCTCAACGGGCTCGACCCCGACGAGCAGGTGCTGACGGACGAGCTCCTGCACTCCTTCCACCTCGACGACGACCTGGACTACGGCGGCGGGCTGCCGCCCCTCAACGCGTCCGGCCTGCTCATCCACCCGCCCGGCTCCTGGGAGGTGCGCCCCGAGGCCGCGAGCGCCATTCCCAACCTCTGTCTGGCGGGGGACTACGTCCGCACGTACACGAACCTGGCCACCATGGAGGGGGCGTGCGAGGCGGGCCGCCGCGCCGCCAACGCCATCCTCGACCGGACGCGCTCCCAGACGGCCCGCGCGACCCTCTGGCCCCTGGAGGAGCCGGCGTGGGCGGATCCCTGGAAGCGCCTGGACGCGGCGCTGTATCAGCGGGGGCGCCCGCACCTGTTCGAGCTGCTCGGCATCCGCACCGCCGCCCAGGCGGCGGACGTGCTGCGCCGCCTCTCCGCCCTCACCGGCCTCTCCAAGGTGGATGACTGGCTGGACCGGTTCCGCGTCTCCGGCGTGGTCGACGCGCTGCTCGCGCGGATGGGCATCCGTTGAAGCCGCGCGCCCGGCGCGAGGGCTACTGGAGCGGCGGCGGCTCCGCCCTGCCCGCCCCGGACTGGGCATAGTCCTCAGCGCCCGTGAAGTCGACGACGCGGAAGGGCTCATCCCCCACGACCCAGCAGGCCTCGTGCCCGGGCGGAATGAAGGCGATGTCGCCCGGCGCCAGGGCCAGCGCCTGGCCGTCCCGCATCTGGATGCGCAGCCGTCCGGACAGGACGCTGAGGGTGTGGGTCCCACGGAAGAGCTGGGGGGCACGCCCGCCGGAGGAAAGGGTCCGGGTCCGGACGCGGGCAGTGGACCGGGGCACGGGCTGTAGCGCCCGTTCCCACCTCCGTACCTTCGTGCCGCCAAACCGCCCCGGTCCCGAGGGAGTCAAGCCATGCGCCTACCATCGCGCCTCGCCCTGTGGGCATGTCTGGTCATCGCGCAGGGCTGCCGCACGCACCACGAGCCGCCTCCCGCGCCCCCGACCCCGCCGCCCGTCACCACCGCCCGGCCGCTCCACCAGGCGAGCCCCGACGCCATCGAGTTCGAGTTCGGCCGGCCCCAGGCCACCGCCTGCAACTGCTTCACCGGCGGCTGCGATACGCCGCAAGCGGGCGTGTGCGCCGCGCCGCGCTTTGGCACGTACCTGCTGGCGCTGACGTGGGCGCCCACCTTCTGCCGCACCCACCCGGACAAGGAGGAGTGCGAGCACCTGGAAGACACCTTCGGCGCGACGCACCTCACCCTCCACGGGCTGTGGCCCCAGTTCAACGACGAGGAGGCCCAGCAGCAGCACTGCACCTATCCGGCGTACTGCGGCGGGCTCTGCGAGTGTCAGGGCAGCGACGCGCCCCCGGGGTGCTTCCCCGACCCCGCCACGATTCCGCACGCCATGGGCACCTACGGCCCGGGCTTCGTCACGGACAACTCCTTCCTCGCGAACCACGAGTGGCCCAAGCACGGCAGCTGCACGGGGCTGGATGCCCGGACCTTCTTCCAGAGCACCATCGACGCGCTGCTGTCATTGCCGGGCGAGCGGGGGACGCCCGCCGCGATTGGCGGCAACGTCGGCGGCAGCGTGGCGCTGGAGGAGCTGCGCGCCGCGTTCGGCCCGGGCGACAGCGGGGTCTTCAGCTGCGACGCGGACTGCAACCTCGCGGAGGTGGGCGTCTGCTTCTCGGTGGATGGGCAGCGGCGTCCCGCCGCGCCCATGACGTGTCCGCGGAACGTCACCGGCAGCAGCTCCAACAGCTGCGTGGGCCCTGCCGCTCAGCCGCGCTGCCCCACCGTGAACATCCAGGCCGCGAAGCCCTTCGACGGCGGAGGCGGCCCGTCCTCCACCTGCGGGCAGCCGGGCCAGGGGCCCGCGTGCACGAATGATCAGCGCTGCCAGGACCAGGGCTGGGTCCGCTGCGCGCGCTCCGGGTGCTGCACCACCGTCCCGAAGCGCTGACGTCAGGCCACGGCCTGGAGGTCCGCGTCGCGCGGCACCTTCGCGGCGGCGGCGCGCAGCACCTCCGGGCCCGCGCCGTCCTTGTGGGCGTTCTCGCTCAGGTGCCGCCGCCAGGCGCGCGCGCCGGGCAGCCCCTGGAAGAGGCCCAGCATGTGCCGGGTGATGGCGCCCAGCGGCGCCCCCTGGCTCAGCTGCGCCTCGATGTACGGCAGCATCGCGTCCACCACCGCGTGGCGCGTGAGGGGCGGCTGCGTGCTTCCGAAGAAGCGCCGGTCCGCGTCCGCCAGGAGGTAGGGGGACTCGTAGGGCGCGCGGCCCATCATCACGCCGTCCACGCGGCCCAGGTGCTCGGCCGCCGCGTCCAGCGTCTTGATGCCGCCGTTGAGGGTGATGTCCAGGTGCGGGAGCTCGGCCTTCAGCCGGTGCACCAGCTCGTAGCGCAGGGGCGGCACGTCCCGGTTCTCCTTGGGGGACAGGCCCTGCAACCACGCCTTGCGCGCGTGCACGATGAAGCGCGTGCAGCCCGCCGCGGAGACGCGCCGCACGAAGTCCTCCAGCGTGGGCCACTCCTCCAGGTCGTCGATGGCGATGCGCGACTTCACCGTCACCGGGATGCGCACCGCCTCGCGCATGGCGGCCACGCCGCGCGCCACCAGGTCCGGCTCCGCCATCAGGCACGCGCCGAAGCGGCCGGACTGCACGCGGTCGCTGGGGCAGCCCACGTTGAGGTTGATCTCGTCGTAGCCCCACTCCTCGCCGATGCGCGCGGAGGCGGCCAGCTCCGCGGGCTCCGAGCCGCCCAGTTGGAGGGCCACCGGGTGCTCGGCGGGCGAGAAGCCCAGCAGGCGGTCGCGCTTGCCGTGCAGCACCGCGCCCGTGGTCACCATCTCCGTGTAGAGCAGCGTGTGGCGGGAGATGAGCCGGAAGAAGTACCGGCAGTGCCGGTCCGTCCAGTCCATCATCGGCGCGACACACAGCGGCATGGGGTAGGCCAGGGCAGTCATCGCCCTACCCATATCCGGACTCCCGCCGTCCGCCCAGGGTCTCCCGAGGCCCCCTCCGAAGGCAGGCGGCCCGCCGGGCGCCGCATCAGGCGGGAGGGTTGAGCACCACGCCCTGCTCCGCGAGCCACGCGTCCACCAGCCGCTGGCCGGCGTCCGTCAGCGTGAAGCCCAGCCCGGCCCACTGCTGGGCGTTGAGCATCACCACCTGCCCCAGCGCGCGGGCGAAGGCCACCTCCGGCGAAGCGCGCTTGAGCAGCGCGCCCGCGTAGTGGTGCAGGAACAGGTCGAAGTTCTTCGCGAAGTCCGGGTGCCCGGGCAGCGAGTCGCTGCGCGTGTCCGCCGTCATGTCATACGTCTGGATGAGCGCGCCGAAGCCCAGCACGTCCAGGAGGAACGCATGCATCCGGTCCTTCCCGCGCACCCGGCCCGGCAGCCACCGCTCCGGCCCCGCTGGCGTCTGGAACGTCCACAGCCCGCGCTGACGCGTCGCAGCGAAGGGCGGGCCCCCCGCGACGCCCTTCCGCTCCGCCTGGAGCGCCCGGCGCTGCACCCGCGGGGGCGAGGCCTCCGAACGCGCGGGGAAGTAGACGATGACCGCCGGGGCCGAGCGGGCGCAGTTCATGGGAGACGACTCCAGAGGAGAACACCTGCACGGGAATTATCCCGCTCCGGCGACCGGGAGTTGCTTCCCGGGCAACGCTTTTCAGGCGCCGCCCGGCAGGGGCCCGGCGAGCGCCTCCACGGCCTCCGGGAGCGAGCCCCGTTCGAGCGCGGCGTGGAGGGTGTCGAGCTGGGCCGTCACCACCGCGCGCGACACCTTGGCGCCCGCGCCGTCGCGCACCAGCAGCTCCAGGGTGGCCTGGGCCAGCATCAGCGGCAGCGTGGTGAAGGCGAGCACGTCCCGGGGCGCCCCCGCCAGGAACAGCGAGCGCACATAGCGCGCGGCGGCGATCAGATCCTGCCCCGCGAGCCGCTCCACGTCCTGGAGCTGGACGCCCTCCGGCAGCCACACGCGGCCCTCCTTCCGGTCCTGCCGCGCGTCCTTGAGGATGTTGACCAGCTGGAGCCCCTCGCCGAACAGCGGCGCCAGCGAGCGCAGGTTGGGCGCGAACGGCGCGAGGCGCGGGTCCAGGACGAACAGCTCCGTGAGCAGCTCGCCCACCAGCCCCGCCACGATGTAGCAATAGTCACGCAGGGACTGGAGCGACCCGAGCCTCAACACGCCCTCTTCCGACGCGCCGGCCAGCACCTGCCCCATGCCCTGCACCGTCTTCAGCACGAAGTGGCGCAGGATGGCGCCGGCCTCCGGGCGCAGCGGGTCCAGGCTCGCCAGCAGCTCGGGGGTGCGCGCGAGCAGGTCCAGGTAGCCGGCGTTCTCGCTGGGCCGGCGCGCCAGCCACTCGCGGGCCAGCGCCCCGGCGTCCACGCCCGGCGCCTCCTGGAGC
>JAFADT010000166.1 GCA_023424585.1 Pseudomonadota bacterium | reverse complement strand
AGTCCGGGTAGCCGAACGACGTGGTCACCTTCACGTCCGGGTGGAGGCTGCGCGCCACGGGGCACTCGTGGGCGATCTTCTCCAACATGGCGCGCTGGTCCCTCGTGAGGCCGGCCGGCATCAGGATGGACAGCACCAGTTCGCCAATCTTGCGCGGCGGCGGGGTCATCCGCTTCTCCACCGACGCGCGCACCTCGCCCAGGGTGAAGCCCTCCTTGTTCGCCACCAGGTGCATGGTCGTCACGGCGCAGGACATCAGCGCCGTGGCCACCAGGTCCGTGGGGGAGAAGCTGCCGCCGGTGCCGCCGTTGTCCTTCGGCGCCTCCGTGGGCAGCGTCGCGCCGGACGGGCCGTGCGTAACCTGCGTCTTCAGCTGGGGGGCGCTCACCAGGGACATCACCACACCGGTCGCGGGCTGCTGACTCATCACCGTCTCCTTTGGGACTTGGGGCCTTGGGTGGAGGGAAGGGCTGCTCGGCTAACGGACGAAGCTGTCGTGGGACTTCGCGTCCGCCTCGGACGAGGGCTCGGCGTCCTCGACGCTCCAGTCCAGCGTCTTCATCAGGGACTTGCTGCGCTTCTTGACGTCCGCGTCCAGGAACTTCACCGCGTCGTCCAGCTTGTCCATCAGGCGCATGGGCTTGCGCTTGTTCCTGGGCTCGCTGAACAGCGCGTGCGTGAGCCAGGGGAACACCGCCGTCACGTCGCAGTGCACGTACATGGAGCCCGTCTCCACCGCCTCCACGGACACCTTGCCCCAGGTGTGGCCCTCACCGGCCGGGCAGCTGGACAGCGCGCCGTTGTCCACCGGGTCCACGCAGAACTGCACGTCGATGTCGAAGCCCGACGTGGGGACGTTCAGGATCTGGTCGAGCAGCGGCTCGCCCTGGAGCGTGTAGTTCTTGGGCACGCCGCCGCCCAGAATCCAGATGGCCAGCTTCCCGCTGCCGTGGTGGCGACAGTAGTGCTGCATGGCGGCCATGGAATAGACGTCGTCGTTGATGTCGAGCTCGAACTTGAACGCGTCGCCGAGCAGGCGCTTCAGCTTCACGATGTTGAGGAAGATGGAGCCGTCCTGCACCGCGCCCACCCAGATGGGCACGCCGTGCTTGTAGCAGGTGGACAGGAGCGACGGCTGCTTCACGCCCAGCTGCTTCTCGATGCCGTGGATGGCCTTGCCCAGCAGGTAGTGGAACTCCGGGGTGGTCATCTTCCGCTGGAACTCCGGCTGCCGGAGGATGGCGGAGAAGAGGCGGTCGGTGTCGAGCAGCGCCTCCTCCCAGAAGCCCAGGTCGTAGATGCGGATGATGCGCGCCAGGCGGTACTGGAGGTCGCCCGCGTTGGGGTTCACCTCGCGGATGCCGTGGCCGATGATGCGGTGGGCGTCATGGTAGAGGTTGGCGCCCGTGGTGGTGATGGCGGAGATGATGCCCTTCTCCACCAGCGGGATGAGGCAGGACTGGTGCAGGCCCGCGGGCGTCATGGCGCCCGACAGCGTGAGGAAGATGGACGCGTCCTGCTGCACGGACTGCTGCATCAGCTCGAACGCGGTGCGCTCCTGCCGGCCCACGTAGGCGCTGAACGCGTGCGCGAGCAGCTCGGCCGGCTTCTCCTTGCCGGTGATGGGGCGCGGATCCGCCTTGCGCGCGTTCGCGTAGGCGGCGCGAAGGGAGGACTTCTTCGGGGTCGGGGTCTTGGCCATGGCGCGGCGATCTAACACCGCCCGCCGGCCAAGGGGAGGCCCGCCTTCGTCCCCGCCCCTCCCCGGGGGGCCGCCACCGGACAGGAACAAAACGCCCGCCGTGCGGATTCACACAGGGCCCGCTCTTCCGGCCCCTTCCCACGGGGACATGGCGTAAGAGTGCCCGCCTCGCCGCCCTCCGGAGGGTCTTCAAGCCGTGATCGACCTGCATTCGCATACCACCGCCAGTGACGGGCAGTACCCGCCCGCGGAGCTGGTGGCGCGCGCCGCCGCCGCGGGCGTCACCGTCCTGGCCGTGACGGACCACGACACGGTGGCGGGCCTGCACGAGGCGAAGGCGGCCGCCGCCGCGCATGGCGTCGAGCTGGTGCCGGGCATCGAGTTGTCCGCCTTCGTGTACGGCAAGGAGGCCCACATCCTGGGCCACTTCCTGCGCCCGGAGGACCCGGAGCTGGCGCGCTTCGCGGACCGGCTGAAGGACGAGCGCACCCGGCGCATGGAGGCCATGGTGGCCCGCCTGCGCGAGCTGGGCTTCCCGGTGCGCATGGAGCAGGTGCGCAAGGTGGCCGGGGACGCCCAGCTGGGGCGGCCGCACCTGGCGCGGGTGCTGGTGGAGCAGGGCTGGTGCCTGGACGTGAAGGCCGCGTTCGACCGCTTCCTGGGCACGGGCCGCGCGGCGTGGGTGGAGCGCTTCAAGCTGGACGGCGCGGAGGCCATCCGGCTCATCCGGAACGCGGGCGGCACGGCCACGCTCGCCCACCCCGGCTCCTCCAAGATGGAGCGCCCGGAGATCCAGGCGCTGGCGAAGGCCGGGCTCGCGGGCCTGGAGGTGCTCGGCGTGGAGCACAACCCCGCCGTGCGGCAGAAGTACCTGGCCCTGGCGGCGGAGTTCGACCTGGTGCCCACCTTCGGCAGCGACTTCCACGGCGAGGCGGTGGCGCCGGACCACCGCCTGGGCGTGGCGGCCATGCCCCCGGAGCTGTTCCAGAAGCTGCGCGCCCGCGCGGCGTCGCGCAGCGCGTCGTGAGCGTCAGGGGCTTCAGGACCGGGGCTGCTGGGCCTTGAAGCGGCTGGTCACCGCGGTGAGCCCTTCGGCCACGGCCTGGAGGTCCTGGGCGATGCGGGTGGTGCGGCCGGTGGCGTCCACGCCCTGCTTCACCAGGTCCGCCACGTTGCGAGCCCCCTGCACCGCCTGCTCGCTGGACTGACGCTGCTGGCGGGTGGCGATGGTGATCTGCCGCGCCGCCTCGCTGGTGCCGCGCGCCAGCTCCACGATGCGCAGGAAGACGGCGGAGGCCTGCTCCGCCACCTCCACGCCCCGGTCGCTGGTGGCCATGCCCACGCGGGCCTTGGACGCGGCCTCCTCGCCGGAGTCCTGCACCTTCTCCACGATGCGGGCGATGTCGCGCGCGGACACGGACACGTTCTCCGCCAGCTTGCGCATCTCCGCGGCCACCAGCGAGAAGCCCCGGCCCACGTCGCCCGCCTTGGTGCCCTCCAGCGCCGCGTTGAGCGCGAGCAGGTCGCTGCGCTCGGCCACCTGGTTGATGACCTGGGCGATCTTCGAGACCTGCTGCAGGTCCTTGTTCAGCCCCACGATGGCGTCCGCCACGCCCTTGGACTCCGTGCGGATGTCGTTGATGCCGCCCACCACCTGCGCCACCACCGCCATCGCCTCCGCGACGGCGTCATGGGTGCGCCGCGCGCTGGACTCCACCACCTCCGTGGACGAGGAGATCTGCTCGGCGGTGCGGGACAGCTCCTCGAACGTGGCGGCGATCTGCTGCGCATACGCGGCCTGCTGGCTGATGACGTGCTCCTGATCCGCGGAGGCGCCCATCAGCCCGCGCGACGCGCTGGACAGCTGCTCCGTGCGCGTGACGAGCTCCATCACCGTGGCGCGCAGCGTGCCCAGCATCTCGTTGAAGGAGGTGGCCATCTGCCGCACCTCGCCGGCGGCGGACACGTCCAGCTCGCCCCGGAACACGTCGCCCCGGGCCACCTCGCGCGCCACCTGCGTGACGCGGGACACGGGGTCCGCGATGGCCCGGCTGATGATGACGGCGAGCCCCAGGCCCAGCACCGCGGCGCCCAGGTAGCCCATCAGCGAGTAGCCCTCCGTCGCCGCCAGCGCCGCCGTCACCTCCTGGGTGCCGAAGCCCGCGAGGTACTCGCGGCCGTCGCTCTCGCAGCGCACCACCACCAGGTCCGGATGCCGCGTCACCGTGCACCGGCCCTCGGCGGGCTGGGACGGCCTCGCCAGCCCTTCCGGCACCTGGCCGCGCACGGCCAGCACCGCGCCGTCCGAGCGCCGCGTCAGCTCCTGGAACGTCAGCGTGAAGCCGCCGGACTCCACCTGGGAGAAGACGTCGTCGCGCCGCGCGCGGGCGTCCGGCGCGGCGTCCGGCAGCGCGAGCCAGGGGTGGCGCACCACCAGCGTGCCCAGCGTCACCGCCCTGCCGGCCAGGACCTCCAGGCCCGCGGCCTTCTGCCGGGCGGGGAAGTACATCCCGGTGAAGAACACCACCGCGACGCAGGGGACCAGCACCGCGATCCCCACCTGCATCCGCAAGGTCAGCCGGCCCCACATGTCGACGACTCCCCAGGCGATGAGCGCAAGAAGGACAGCCCGCTGACGCTAGGCGTGGGCTCCCCACAGCGTCAAACCGGCCCGGGCGCGGAGCGTCGCCGGCGGATCCACCGGGAGGCCGGGAGCAGGCGTCCGGGCGGCGGCCGGGGCATGGCAAGGGCCCGGCATTTCAGCCGTCATCTCAAGGGGTTGGCGCTCCCGGCGCGGGGGTGTTTCCCTTTGACACGACGCCAGCGGTGTCGTTAGGGTCCGCGCCCGATGAGTACACCCCTCGCCCCGTACCTGCCGCTGGCGGTGGTGCTCCTGCTGGCCGGTGTCATGGGGATGATCATCCCCCAGGTCACCACCCGGCTGGGCCCCAAGCGCCCGAGCAGCACCAAGTCGGCCCCCTTCGAAGCAGGCTCCGAGTCGAGCGGTCCCGCTCGCCAGCGCTTCGCCGTGAAGTTCTACGTCATCGCGCTGCTCTTCATCGTGTTCGACGTGGAGGCGGTGTTCCTGTACCCCTGGGCGGTGAACTTCCAGGCGCTCGGCTGGTTCGGCTACGTGGAGATGCTGGTCTTCGCGGCGACCCTGATCGTGGGCCTTATCTATGTCTGGAAGAAGGGCGCTCTCGACTGGGAGAGCTGAGGCAACGCCATGGCTGACACCGACATCGCTCCCATCATGACCACCCGCCGGGATGAAGCCATGGGCTTCTTCCAGAAGCTGGTGTCCAAGGGCCTGGGCTGGGCCCGCAAGTACTCGCTCTTCACCTATCCGTACGCCACCGCGTGCTGCGGCATGGAGTACATGTCCGTGGCCGCCAGCCGGCACGACATCTCCCGCTTCGGCGCGGAGTTCCCCCGCTTCTCGCCGCGCCAGGCGGACCTGCTGATGGTGGTGGGCACCATCAACCTGAAGCAGGCCCCCATCCTCAAGCGCGTCTACGAGCAGATGACCGAGCCCAAGTGGGTCGTGTCCTTCGGCGTGTGCGCGTCCTCGGGCGGCTTCTACGACAACTACGCGGTGCTCCAGGGCATCGACCGCATCATCCCGGTGGACGTCTACATCCCCGGCTGCCCGCCGCGCCCGGAGCAGGTGCTGGACGGCCTGATGCTGCTCCAGGACAAGATCGGCAACCAGGTGCACCGGCTGCGCGACCCCGGCCAGCCCAACGAGACCGCGGAGCACCACGCCCGCATGCTCGCCGCCGGCAAGTAGTCCCCCACCTCCGCTTCACCGCACGGGCCCCGCGCCGCCTCTTGAAGAAGAGGCAGGTGACGGGGCCCGAGGCGTTCCAGGGGCCTACCAGCGGTGGTACGCGGGGTGGCCCTCCTTCACCGCGACGAAGGTGCCTCGGCAGGTGGCCGTCACCTTGCCGTTCTCCGCGGTGAGGGTGCCCTCCACGACGACGCGGTCGCCTTCAATCGACACGGGCTTCGCGGACAGGTGCACGAGGCCCATGGGCGTGGGGCGCTTGAGCGCGATGGCGTAGTCGGCGGTGACGGTGCACGGCGGGGTGGCCGCGCCCTGCGCCTTCATCAGGTGGTAGGCCGCCGTCCAGTTGCAGTGGCAGTCCAGCAGCGCGCCGATGATGCCGCCGTTGAGCACGCCCGGGAATGCCTGGTGGTGCTCCTCGGGCGTCCAGTCCGCGACGACGAGATCACCCTCCACGCGGCTGCGGATGCGCAGCCCCTTCGGGTTGGCCGGGCCACACCCGAAGCAGGCGTTGTGGGGGGCGTACGTTTCCTGGAGGCCTCGAGTCGTTTCGGTCGTCGACATGGCCGGCCACTCTACGTGAGGCGGACTCCGGCGCGCGCTCCCGCGTGTCGTCCAGCCAGTCCGCCAGCGCCCGCGCGTCCGGCCCCGCACAGTCGCCCAGGCAGGCGCGGTGCACGCTGCCATCCGCCTGCGGCCGGTCCACCACCCAGCGCTGGCCGTCGAAGGCACCGGTGTCCTTCTCGCGCAGCACGGCCTCGCCTGCCTCCTCGCCCATCTCCACCACGCCGTCCGGGCGCAGGCGGTACGCGTCGAAGGTGCGCGGCGCGCCCGGCCAGTGGCCCGGGTCGAACACCTCCGGGCTCACGTGCGTGTAGCCCGTCTCCGCGTACAGCGGCGCGAGCGGACGCGCCTCGCCGCGCAGCAGCGCCCCGAGCGACGTCCCGTCCGCCTCCGGCAGCGAGCCCAGCCCGGACAGCTCCAGCAGCGTGGGGCCCACGTCCACCAGCCGCGCCAGCGCGTCCACCCGGGTGGGGCTCACGCCCCGGCCGCCGGGCAGCTTCACCGCGAGCAGGATGCGGTTCTCCTCGTCCCCCAGCCGGGCGCCGTGCACGGACGTCGCGCCCGCCAGGTCCGGCCGGTCCGCGTGGAAGCTCTCGCCGTGGTCGGACATCAGCACGATGAGCGCGTCGTCATAGCGCCCGGAGACCCGGAGCGCGTCCAGCAGCGTCCCCACCTGCGCGTCCGCCTGCGCGAGCAGCTCATCGTAGAGCCCCTCCGCGCCCTCGCGGTTCCACGCCCCCTTCGCCCCCGGCGTCACCGGGGCGAAGTGCATGCGCAGCCGGCGCTCCAGCGGCTCCGAGGCGGACACGTAGCGGCGGTAGAACGGGTACACCGGGTCGCCCGGGAAGTGCGCCGCCGTGGCGTGGAAGGCGAAGAGCAGCGGCCCCTCCCCCGCCTCAGCGAGCAGCCCGGCCGACAGCCGCCGGGCATAGCCCAGCGGATCATGGATGCCGGCCAGCGCGCGGTTGTCGATGAACTCGGGCACCCACGCGGCGCCGACCGCGTTGTCCGCGAAGAGGCCCAGCGCCCGGTAGCGCAGCTTCTCCAGCGCGAAGTTGAGCGCGCCGCGCGGAGGCTGCCAGCGCGTGGCGAAGCCGGAGGCCGGGCCCTCGAAGTGGAAGCGCGAGCAGTCCGTGGCGAACACCGTGCGCCACCCGGCCTCCGCGAAGCGCTGCGCGAAGGTGGGCGCCAGCACGAGCCGCGCGTCGGGCGTCAGCGGGTAGCGCACGCCCGTGCGGAACGGCCAGCGCGCGGTGAGCAGCGAGCGCCACGCGGGCTCCGTCTGCGCCACCGGCGTGTACGCCTGGGTGAAGAGCGTGGCGTCCTGGAGGAAGCGCTCCACGTGGGGCGCGACCCCATGCCCCGTCGCGCCCAGCCGGTCCGGCCGGAACGCGTCGATGCCGATGAGCACCACCAGCGGCTGCCGCGCGGCAGGGCCCGCGCGGCGCACCGTCACCGCCACCGCC
>JAFADT010000165.1 GCA_023424585.1 Pseudomonadota bacterium | reverse complement strand
CGTTCGTCGGAGGTTGGTGTAGAACGGCCCGAAGGGGCGGCAGGGGGGAGACGCCCGAGGGGACCGAATGGTGAAGCCGGCGAAGACGAGTCTCTGGGCGCTGGCGCTGGCCATCCCCCTCCTGGCGGCCGGCGTCGTGGCCCTGAGGTCCCCGTCGCAGCAGGCCCCCGTCCCGGACACCTTCTGGACGGAGCGCCGGGCGGCGGCCCGCATCGAGGCCCGCCTCACGCACCCGGAGGCGGACCGCTACCGCTCGCGCGCGCCCGCGGGCGGCTGCCCGGTGCCCGCCGAGCCGATGCCCCTGGGCCCGCTCGCCCGCATGGAGGCCCGGGAGGACTGGGGCGGCATCGCGGCGGCCTATGCCCTGGAGGGCGAGTGGAACCAGGCGGCCTCCTTCCTGGAGCGCCTGCCAGCCTCGCCGGAGCGCGACAGCGACCTGGCGGCGGTGGCGCTCGCCCGCGGCGACCATGAGAAGGCGCTGCGGCTGCTGGACGCCGCGCTGACCGCGAAGCCGGACCTGACGCAGGCCCTGTGGAACCGCGCGCTGGTGTTCCGGGAGATGGGGCTGACGCTGCGCGCGTCGGAGCTGTTCGAGGAGGTCGCGAAGCGCAACGAGGCGGGCTGGGGGCGCGAGGCCCACGCGCAGGCGCTGGCCCTGCGCGAGGCCACGCTGGAGCGCCAGCGCCAGTGG
Organism: Pseudomonadota bacterium; assembly: GCA_023424585.1. GTDB lineage: Bacteria > Myxococcota > Myxococcia > Myxococcales > Myxococcaceae > Corallococcus. The sequence continues at coordinate 12,178 of JAFADT010000165.1, read as the reverse complement.
AAGGCCGCGCGCGACGCGACGCTGGCCATGGTGGAGGACCCGAAGGCGCCGCTGCCCCTGGAGGCGGCGCGGCAGCTCCCGGGCGCGGTGCGCGGCGGCTTCTATGACGCCGTGCGCGCCGCCGCGTCGAAGGAGCGCGCGCTGGCGCTGCTGCCGCTGGCGAAGGAGCTGGACCGGGTGCAGGGCGGCAGCGTGCTCACGGACTACGTGCAGCGCGTGGCGAAGCGGGACTTCTCCCGCCGGGCGGACCTGGCGCGGCAGTACGCGGAGTCGCTGCGCGCGGGCCGCGCCGTCCCGGAGTCGCTGCTGGACCGGGCGCGCCTGTCGTCCGGCGACGAGGACATCTACCTGGGCGCGTTCCTGCGCAGCCGCAACGGGTCGCTGGCCGGCCTGCAGGACCTGGTCGCGCGCGTGGGCCGCATGGGCGACCCCTGGTTCACGTACATCGCGGAGCGGGACCAGGCGCGCCAGGAGTTTGCGGAAGGGGCGTGGTGGAAGGCCGAGCAGCGGCTGTTCAACGCGCTCCAGCGCTGCCGCGAGACGACGCTGTCGGTGCGCTGCCTGGACCTGGAGCGCCGGCTGACCATCTTCTACACGGATCAGCAGCGCCTCACGGAGGCGGAGCAGCACGCGCGCGTGCTGTGGGCGGGCGCCCGGCAGCTGCGCGAGTGGGAGACGGAGTTCACCGTCCTGGAGATCCTCAGCCACGTGGCGCGCTCCCGCAACGACCTGGGCAGCGCGCGCGCCTACCTGGAGGAGTGGGCCGCGCGGGGCACCACCCGCAGCTGCTCCTGGCCCCACGTGCAGCTGGCGCACCTGTACTCCCTGGACCTGCGCCCGGACGCCGCGCGGCGCGAGCTGGAGGCGGCGGAGGCCTGCGCGGACAACCCCATGGAGCTGGTGTTCGGCGCGACGCTCGCGGAGCTGTCCCGCTTCGGCGCGGGTCCCCGGGACGCGGAGCGGCTGAAGACCGTCACCACGCGGGCCCTGGAGGGGCCCTCCGTCCCGGAGAGCGACCGCATCTACACGCACTACCTGGAGGGCCGCTTCCTCCTGGACCAGGACCGGCCCCGGGGCGAGGCGCTCCTCAAGCAGGCCATCGCGGACGCGGAGGCGCTGCCTCGCGGCGACGTGCTGGGGCGCGAGACCTGGGCGCTCAGCTACTCGTCGCTCGCGGCGGACGCGGGCCGCGCCGGGGAGTTCCCCAAGGTGGTGGCGCTGATGGCCGCGCAGCTGGGCACGCCCGTCCCGTCGCGGTGCGCGCTGGCCGCCAGCGTCCACGCCGAGCGCACCACGCTGGTGGCGCTGGGGCCCCAGGGCGAGGTGAAGGGCTACTACGACGGCTCGCGCCGCGAGGCCCTGGCCCGGGCGGATTCGTCCCGGCTGGTGCCGGAGCCCCTGCGCCAGACGCTCGCGGGCTGCGAGCGCGTGGACGTGTTCGCGTGGACGCCGCTCTTCGGCCGCACGGACCTGCTGCCGCCGGAGATGGCCTGGAGCTTCCGCCTGGGCCGCGCGCAGGGGCAGGCGCCGGGGCCCGCGCCCACCAGCTCGCGCCGCCTGGTGGTGGCGGGCGTGGAGGCGCCGTCGCTCTTGCAACTGCCCCGCCTCCCCTCATGGACGCCGGAGGCGGAGCCCGGCGCCACGCCTCCGGACGTGCTGACCGGCGCGGACGCCACGCCCTCGCGCGTGCTGGCGCGGATGGCGGACGCCACGGAGATCGAGATCCACGCGCACGGCATCACCGACCCCAGCATCTCCGGCGCGTCGCTGGTGGTGCTGTCCCCGGAGGTGAACGGCCGCTACGCGCTCACCGCGGACGTGGTGCGCGAGCAGCGGCTCACCGGCGCGCCCACCGTGTTCCTGGCCGCGTGCAGCGCGGGCCGCACCTCGTCCCTCCAGAGCACGGAGCCCTTCAGCCTCCCCGCGGCCTTCATCGACTCCGGGGCCCGCGCGGTGCTGGCCTCCACGGTGGACATCCCGGACGCCGCGGGCCGCTTCTTCGACGGCGTGCGCAGGAGCATCCACGCCGGCAGGCCCGCCGCCGTCGCGCTGCGCGACGAGCGCCAGGCCTGGCTCGCGCGCGACGCCCGCGCCGTCTGGACGCGCTCCGTGCTGCTGGTGGAGCGCGCGGACTGACCCGGTCAGAAGGGAGCATCCAGGTGCGTGTTGCCCCCCGGGACGAGGAAGTGATGGAAGGTGACGCTGGCGCTCACGTCCAGCGCCTTCACCCAGTGCCACCAGCCCACGGGCAGGAACACCATGTCCCCCGGCTCCAGGACCGCCTCCAGCACCGTGGCCTCGGCGAACAGCGGGTGCGCGGCCAGGTCCGGCTTCGCCGCGTCCACGTGGCTGAAGGTGCCCCGGTGCGGGTACACGCGGTGGCGCTCGAAGGACGGCACCAGCCTCACGTGCTTGCGGCCCATCACCTGGCCCAGGAGGATGTTCATGTTGTCGTGGTGCAGCGGGGTGACGGTGCCCGCGGGCCCCAGCAGCAGCGTCAGCTGATCCGCCTGGAGCGACGGGTCGATGATCCCCGCCGGGGCGCGCAGGTCGTCGCGCAGCGGCGCCAGCCCCTCGCGCCCCCAGTTCTCGTTGCGCGGCACCATGTAGAAGTCGTTCGTCTCCCCGGCCGTCTCCACCTTGGACAGGAAGTCCGAGAAGGGCATCCGGGCCCGGTGCCGGTCCTGCTCGGCCGCGTGCTCCGGGTTGGCGTCGCGCCCCACCATCACCTCCACCTCCACCGCGCCGAACCGCTCGCGGAAGTACGGCAGCGACCAGCGCCTCAGCGCGGGCCAGTCCTTCATCTGGCCGCGCAGCACCACGGGGCGGTGGCCCAGGTAGTAGCGGCGGAAGAACTCCTCCGGGGACACCTCCTCGCGCACCTCCAGCTCCCGCCCCCCGTCCCGCGCGCGCAGCTCGCTGTAGACGTCCATCAGCGACTCCAGCCAGCCGAAGTGCCGGGCCACCTGGAGCGCCGCCTGGAAGTAGGGGTGCTGCCCCACCGCCGAGAGCTCCTCCCGTGCCAGCGCGGGGTCCACCCCCGCCTGCACCAGCGTCTGCTGTACGTCCTCCGCCGACACCCCCAGGGCCAGGTTCTCCGCCAGCCACTGCCGCCACGCCGGGTGCAGCCGGGACTTGTCCTCGTTCATTCAGAACTCCTTGAAATACTTGAAGGAATGGCCCAGGGGGCCTCTCCTGCCGGTGCGGCGAGCCGTGCTATGGACCACGCCTCCCAGTCTTTTTCTACCCATCCCCGGTTTGCGCCGGGCTTCCGCCGTACCAGGAGAAGCGACCCATGATCCCCGGAGACGTGTCCTCCGCCGTCAAGGCCTTCGAGCCGGACCGCAGCGCGCCGCATGTGAAGAATTCCTACGTCAACTGCCAGGAGCGCGGCCCCAAGCGGCGCCGCCCGCTGCCGCCGCCGTCGGTCCCCCCCCTGCTGGAGGGGGCGGAGGCCGCCCGCTGAGGTGGCCCGCCGAGCAGGCTTGTCTGCCCTTTCGGGCATTTTTCTCTCAAGAAACAAACCGCTCGGCGTCTTTAAACAGGAACGCCCACCAGTCACTTCGGGGCCTTGTGTCATGGCCAACCTCTTCAACCGGGAAAAGCGCCACTTCGAGGCGTTCATCCAGCGACACCGGCCCAGCCTGCTGGCGGTGGCGCGGCGGTTGTGCGCTCGGGGCGTCCTGGACCCGGAGGACCTGGTCCAGGAGGCCTTCGAGCGGGCGTTGCCGGAGTTTGGCCAGCTGAAGGACCGGACGGAGGCGGCGTGCGCGGCCTGGCTGTGCACGACGATGACCAACCGGTTCCTGGACCACTGCCGGCGGCAGCGCACGGAGAGCCGGGGGCTGCCGCACCTGGCGCTGGTGCAGGACCCGCCGGTGACGGGGGACGCGGACCAGGAGAACTGGGAGCTGGTGGGCAACGACGCGTTCCAGGCGGCCATCGAGCAGCTCAAGCCGCACCTGAGGGACGCGTACAAGCTTCACGCGGAGGGCCACCGCTACCAGGCCATCGCTGAACATTTCAATGTTCCCGTGGGGACCGTGGGCAGCTGGCTGACGCTGGCGCGCCGGGACCTGAGGGAATTGCTGCTTCCGAGCGTCGCGGTGGCCCGGGAGCGGGGAGTCCAGTCATGAACGCGCATTGCACCCGGCTGCACCTCTTCATGGACGGCGAGCTGTCCGAGGCCGACGCCGAAGGGTTCCGGAACCACCTGCCGCGCTGTGCCGCCTGCGAGGGCGGCCTGCGGGACCTGCTCCAGCTGGAGCTGCTGGCGGCGCGGGCCCTGGGCGCGGGCGCGGCGGAGGCGCCGGCGGCGAAGCCGGGGGGCAACGTGGTGGCGCTGGGCGCGTGGGTGCGCCGCAACGCGCGCGTGGTGGTGCCGCTGGCCATGGCCGCCAGCCTCTGCGCCATGGTCGTGCCGCGCATGATGCCCGCCGCGGAGGTGCCGGCGATCGTCTTCCTCCAGAACCAGTCCACCCGTGAGCTGGAGGCGCGCCTGTCGGATCCGCGCGCGGACAATCACCGCCCCTACAGCCCCATGCGCGGTGGCGCGGAGGGCGTGGAGGCGGGGAAGGTGACGCTGCCCTTGCGTCCGCTGGCGGAGATGGAGGAGCGCAAGGACTTCCGCGGCATCGTCGCGGCCTACGTGCTGCACGGCCAGTGGCAGCAGGCGCAGGCGGTGCTGGCGCGCGAGCCCGCGTCGCTGGCGCGCGACATCGACCTGTCGGTGGTGGCGCTGCAAGACAACCGCTACCAGGACGCGCTGAGCCTGCTGGACATGGTGCTGCGGGCGGATCCGCGCAACCCGCAGGCGCTGTGGAACCGGGGGCTCGCGCTGCGCGGCCTGGGGCAGAAGGAGTCCGCCGCGCTCGCCTTCGACCAGGTGGCCGCGCTGGGCGAGCCGGGCTGGAGCGAAGAGGCGCGCAAGCTGGCGAAGGAGCTGCACGACGCCGTCCGCTGAAGCTCCCCTCGCGCGTGCGAGCGTCCACCACCGGGCGCTTTCGCGCGAGGCTTCGCCTCCGTGCTCGGGATGACGTGACAGGCTGCTGGGGTTGTCGGAGCACTCCAGGAGCCGCCCATGCCCGAGCCTTCGTCCCGCGCTTCCGCCGACTACGCGTCCATCCGCCGTGACTTCCGGTGGGAGCGACCGGCGCACTTCAACTTCGCCACGGACGTCATCGACCGGCACGCGGCCGAGCGGCCCCAGGCCCCCGCGCTCCAGTGGTCAGACGAGTCCGGGCGCTCCCAGCGCTTCACCTTCCAGGAGCTGAAGGAGCGCTCGCTGCACGCGGCGCGCTTCCTCGCCGGGCTGGGCCTGAAGCGCGGCGACCGGGCCTTCATCCTGATGCCGCGCGTGCCGGAGTGGTGGTTCCTGGTGCTGGGCTGCATCCGCGCGGGCATCGTCTTCATGCCCGGCACGCCCATGCTCACCGCCAAGGACATCCGCTACCGGCTGGAGGCCTCCGGCGCGAAGGCCGTCATCACCGACGGCAGCTGCCTGGACCGCTTCGAGGAGGTGCTCGGCCAGGCCCCCGGCGTGACGACGTGGGTGTCCACCGGCGCCGCGCCGGCCCCGTGGACGCGCTACACGTCGGAGGCGCTGCCGGAGTCGCGGGCCACGGCGTTCCCGCCCACGCGCGCGGATGAGCCGCTGCTCATCTACTTCACGTCCGGCACCACCGGCATGCCGAAGATGGTGCTGCACACGCAGGCCAGCTACGGCCAGGGGCACCTCATCACCGGCCGCTACTGGCTGGCGCTGACGCCGGAGGACCGGCACCTCACGCTCAGCGACACCGGCTGGGCGAAGTGCGCGTGGGGCAAGCTCTTCGGCCCGTGGAGCGTGGGCGCGTGCAACGTCGTCTACGACTTCCGCGGCCGGTTCGACCCCGCGGGCTTCCTGAAGGTGCTGGAGCGGGAGGGGGTCACCACCTTCTGCGCGCCGCCCACCGCGTGGCGCGCGCTGGTGCTCCAGGACCTCAAGGCGGTGGACCTGTCCTCGCTGCGCCACGCCTTGAGCGCCGGCGAGCCGCTCAACCCGGAGGTCATCCAGACGTGGAAGGAGGCCACCGGCCTGCACATCCGCGAGGGCTACGGCCAGACGGAGACGGTGGTCATCGTGGGCATCTTCCCCGGCATGGAGCCGCGCGTGGGCTCCATGGGCAAGCCGTCGCCGGGCTTCACCGTGGGCATCCTCGACGAGCACGGCAACGAAGTGGCGGACGGGCAGGAGGGCGACATCGCCGTGCGCGTGAAGCCGGAGCGCCCGGTGGGCCTGTTCGCGGGCTACCTCCACGACGACGCGGCCAACGCCGCCAGCCGCCGGGGGGACTGGTACCTCACCGGCGACCGCGCGGTGCGCGACGCGGACGGCTACCTGTGGTTCGTGGGGCGCTCCGACGACGTCATCAAGACGTCCGGCTACCGCGTGGGCCCCTTCGAGGTGGAGTCCGCGCTGATCGAGCACGCGGCGGTGGCCGAGTCCGCCGTCATCGGCGTGCCGGACGACAAGCTGGGCCAGCGCATCAAGGCGTACGTGCTGCTCACGCCGGGCCACGCGCCGTCCCCGGAGCTCGCGCGGGAGCTTCAGGACTTCGTGAAGAAGACCACGGCGCCCTACAAGTACCCGCGCGAGATCGAGTTCGTCACGGAGCTGCCCAAGACGGTGAGCGGGAAGATCCGCCGCGCCGAGCTGCGCGCCACCCAGAAGAAGTAGGGCGGCGCGCGAGCGGGCCGCGGGGCTACTTCAGCCAGTCCGAGTGCACGAAGCCGGCGTCGGGCTTGTCCCGGCGCTGGTAGGTGTGCGCGCCGAACGCGTCGCGCTGGGCCTGGGTGAGGTTCTGCGGCAGCTCCGGGCTGCGGTAGCTGTCCATGTACGCCAGGCTGCTGCTGAACACCGGCACGGGGATGCCCGCCTTCGTCGCGGTGCCCACGAACCTGCGCCACGCCGGGGCCAGCTTCTCCAGCACGGGCGCGAATGCCTCCGTCACCATCAGGTTGGGCAGCGTGGGCTGCTGCTGGAAGGCCTCGCGCAGCGGGGTGAGCAGCTTCGCGCGGATGATGCAGCCGCCCCGCCAGATGCGCGCCATCTCCGCCAGCGACACGCCCCACTTGTACTCGTCCGACGCCGCCTGGATGAGCCGCATGCCCTGCGCGTACGTCACCACGCGCGCCGCGTAGAGCGCGTCGTGCGCCCACCGGGCCAGGTCCTGCTGCTCCTCCGACGAGAGGGAGATGGCGGGGCCGTGGAGCTTCTTGCTCGCGGCCACGCGCTCGTCCTTGTGCGCGGACAGGTTGCGCGCGTCCAGCGCGGACGCGATGGAGGGCACCGGCACGCCCAGGTCCAGGGCCACCTGCACCGTCCACTTGCCCGTGCCCTTCTGGCCGGCCTTGTCCAGCACCAGGTCCACCAGCGGCTTGCCCGTCTCCGGGTCGCGCTTGCGCAGCACCTTGATGGTGGTCTCCAGGAGGAAGGACTCGGCGATGCCCTCGTTCCACTGGCTGAAGAGGTCGGCCAGGACGGCGGTGTCCAGGCCCAGGCCGCGGCGGAGCACGTCGTAGGTCTCCGCGAGCAGCTGCATGTCCGCGTACTCGATGCCGTTGTGCACCATCTTCACGAAGTGGCCCGCGCCCTCCGGGCCCACGTGGGTGACGCACAGGCCCTCTTCGCTGCGCGCGGCGATGGCCTCCAGCACCGGCTGCACCAGCGCGTACGCGTCCTTGGGGCCGCCGGGCATGATGGACGGGCCGTGGCGCGCGCCCTCCTCGCCGCCGGACACGCCGATGCCCAGGAAGTGGAGGCCCTTCTCCTTGCACAGCGCCTCACGGCGGCGCGTGTCCAGGTACCAGGAGTTGCCCGCGTCCATGATGACGTCGCCGGGCGACAGCAGCGGGAACAGCCGGCCCATCATCTCATCCACGGGGGCGCCGGCGGTGATCATCAGGAGGACGCGGCGCGGGCGCTCCAGGCCGGCGACGAACTGCTCCAGCGCCGGGAAGCCCTGCAGGGCCTGCCTCGGGTTCTCCTGCTGGACCTTCTGGATGTTCTCCGGGTGGCGGTCCCACACCGCGACGCGGAAGCCATGGTCCGCGATGTTGAGGGCGAGGCTCGCGCCCATCACGCCCATGCCCGCCACGCCGAACTGCGCCGGCTTCGTCTGTGTGCTCATCGTTCCCTCCAGAGGGCCCGCCTCACCCGTGGGCGGCGGGGTCCAGCATCCACTGCGTGTTCGTCACGTGCGCCGCGGGCAGGGACCTGTCGCCCGCGAGCACCCGCCGCATGGCGTCCCGCTTGCCCGCGCCCGCCACCAGCCCCAGCACCGCCCCCGCGCCCTGGAGCACGGGGAAGGTCAGCGTCATCCGCCACGGCGGCGGCTTGGCGTGCTGCTCCACCGCGAGCACCCGCCGCGCGCGCTCCTGCAAGGCCGGGTGGCCGGGCATGAGGCTCGCGGTGTGGCCGTCCTCGCCCACGCCGAGGAGCACCACGTCCAGCCTCTCCGGCAGCGCCTGCTCGTAGTCGCGCGCGGCGGCGTCGTGGTCCGCGCGCTCGCCCTGCATGCGGAACACCTGCGCGTCCGGCAGCTCCAGCGGCTGGAGCAGCGACTGCTTCACCAGCAGGTAGTTGCTGTCCGGGTGGTCGGGCGGCACGAAGCGCTCGTCCACGAAGTACACGTCCACGCGCTCCCAGGGGAGCCGGTGGTCCGCGAGCAGCCGGTACGCGGGCCTGGGCGTGCTGCCGCCGGACAGCGCCAGGCTCACGCGGGGCTTCGCCGCGAGCGCCTTCTCCAACTCGCGCGCCAGCCAGTCCGCGGCCTCGCGGGCCAGCCGCTCGGGAGGGACGACGAGGGGCGGGCTCATAGCGTGGACCACCGCCGGCCGTTGCGCGCGGGCAGCGCGTCCGCGGCGTCGGGGCCCTTGCTGCCCTTGGCGTAGGTGTGGACCTGGCCGCCGGCGTCCGTCTCCAGCGCCTGGAGGATGGGCGTGATGTAGCCCCAGGCCTGCTCCACGCTGTCCTGGCGCGCGAAGAGGGTGGCGTTGCCGCGCATGCAGTCCAGCAGCAGCCGCTCGTACGCCTCCGGCACGGGCTTCTTGAAGCTCTCCGCGTAGTCCATGTCCATGGTGACGCCGCCGATGTTGACGTCCTCGCCGGGAATCTTGGACTCGAAGGACAGCGCGATGCCCTCGTGCGGCTGGATGCGCAGCGTGAGCACGTTGGGCTGGAGCCGCTGGCAGGTGGCGCCGCCGCCGCTGAACAGGCCGAGCGGCACCGTCTTGAAGTGGATGGACACCTCCGTCAGGCGCTTCTTCAGGTTCTTGCCCGCGCGCAGGTAGAAGGGCACGCCCTGCCAGCGCCACGAGTCGATGTTCAGCTTCATGGCCACGTAGGTGGGCGTGCGCGAGCCCTTCTTCACGCCCTTCTCGTCCTGGTAGCCCTCGTACTGGCCCACCACCACGTGCTGGGACACGTCGCTGCCCTCCACGGGGCGCAGCGCGCGGAAGACCTTGTTCTTCTCGTCGCGGATGTCCTCCGCGCCGAAGGACACCGGGGGCTCCATGGCGCACAGGGCCAGCACCTGGAGCAGGTGGTTCTGCACCATGTCCCGGATGACGCCCGTCTCGTCGTAGAAGCCGCCGCGGCCCTCCACGCCAATGGCTTCCGCCGCGGTGATCTCGACGTGGTCGATGTGCTGGCGGTTCCAGAGCGGCTCGAAGATGGCGTTGGCGAAGCGGAACACCAGGATGTTCTGCACCGTCTCCTTGCCCAGGTAGTGGTCGATGCGGAAGATCTGCTGCTCATCCAGCGCCGCGCCCAGCGTCTTGTTGAGGGCCTTCGCGCTCTCCAGGTCGTGGCCGAAGGGCTTCTCGATGATGAGCCGGCTCCAGGGCCTCTGTCCGGGCTGCTCCTCGCGCTGGAGCAGCCCCGCCCCCGAGAGGCTCTGGATGATCTGCGGGAACGTGGAGGCCGGCGTGGCCATGTAATAGAGCTGGTTGCCGTCCGTCTTGTGGCGCCTGGCGATGTCCTGGAGCTTCCGGGCCAGGCGCTGGAAGGCCTCCGGGTCGTCGTAGCCGCCGGAGGCGGTCTCGATGGCCTCCGCGAAGCGCTTCCAGGCGGCCTCGTCGAGCGGCTGCGTGCGGGAGAACTTCTTCAGGCCCTCCCGCACGTGCTCGCGGAAGGAGGCGTCGTCCAGCTTGGAGCGGCTGAAGGCGACGATGGCGAAGTGCTCCGGGAGCAGGCCGGAGCGGGCGAGCTCGAAGAGGGCGGGGAATAGTTTGCGTTCGGCCAGGTCGCCCGTGGCGCCGAAGAGGACCAGGGTGCAGGGGTCCGGGCGCCCCGCGCTGAACACCGGCTCGCCTTCACGGGGATGGGTCTCGATGTGAACTCCCTGCGCGTCCATGCGGTTCTCCCTCCGGGTTCGCCGGGCACCTTAAGGCGCTAATCTGGCGGCCCTGCAAGCGCATTGCAGGAGAATGATGCGGGCCTGACGTCTTGCCTGCCCCGGAGCGTGGCCCTTCCCTCGGGCTCCCGCGTCGGGCTCCGTCGGGGAGCGCGCGGGCGGCCGGGCGTGAGCGGGGCGCGGGGAACATGGTACTCCTGGGCGCCATGACGACTCCTCCCGTGGCGCTCATCACCGGGGGCTCGCGCGGCGTGGGCCGCGCGGTCTCCCTGCGGCTGGCCCGTGCCGGCTACGACATCGTCTCCACGTACCGGCGGGACGCGGAGGCCGCGGCGTCGCTGGCGAAGGAGGTGGAGGCGCTGGGGCGGCGCTGCCGCACGGTCATCGCGGAGCAGCTGGAGCCCGCGAGCCTCCACGGCGTCTTCGACGTCATCCAGGAGGAGTTCGGCGGGCTGGACGTGTTCGTCGCCAACGCGGCGTCCACGGTGTTCACGCCGCTGATGCAGACGAAGCTGCACCAGATGGACAAGACCTTCAACGTCACGGTGAAGAGCTTCCTGCTGGGCGCGCAGCGCTCCGTGCCGCTGATGGAGGGGCGCAAGGGGCGCATCGTGGCGGTGTCCGGCATGGACTCGCGCATGCCGCTGCCGTTCCACGGCCTGCTGGGCGCGATGAAGGGCGCCATGGAGATCCTGGTGAAGTACCTGGCCGCGGAGCTGTCCGGCACGGGCATCCGCGTGAACGCGGTCAACCCGGGCTACATCGACACGGACTCCAGCCGCTTCTACATGGGCGACGCGTGGGGCGCCCTGGAGGCGAAGGTCCAGGAGCAGGTGCCCGCGGGCCACGTGGCCCACGTGGACGAGATCGCCCGCCCCATCGAGTGGCTGTGCTCGGAGGGCTCCGCCTACGTGAACGGCCAGACGCTGGTCGTGGACGGCGGCCTGGAGGTCAACTACGCGATGAACTTCACGGCGAACCTGACGCCTCCGGCGTCGCGCTGACCGGGCCGCTCCGCACGCATGCGCTACGTCGTCTCGCTGTGGTTCTTCGTGCTGTTCCTGGTCACCGCGCCCCTCCTCTTCACGTTGGGCGCGGTGCTGTTCGTGGTGGCGTACCCGCTGGACCCCGACCGACAGTGGCTGCACGCGCTGGTGTGCCGGTGGTGCCACGGGCTGTGGCTGCACGCCTCGCCCGGCTGGCGCGTGCGCGTGGAGGGGCGGGAGCTGCTGCCCAGGGGCCCGTGCGTCTACGTCGTCAACCACCAGTCGTTCGCGGACATCCTGGCGGTGATGGGGCTGTTCACGCCGTACAAGTTCGTGGCGAAGGCGTCGCTGTTCCGCACGCCGCTGGTGGGCTGGATGATGACGCTGCTGGGCTACGTGCCCATCGTGCGCGGCAGCTCCACGTCCATGGAGCAGCTGCTGGGCCCGTGCCGCCGGTGGCTGCGCAGGGGCATCCCGGTGCTCATCTTCCCGGAGGGCACGTACTCGCCCGGGGAGGTGCTGCCCTTCAAGCGCGGCGCGTTCCACCTGGCGCTGGAGGAGCACGTGCCGGTGGTGCCGGTGCTGGTGCGCGGCACGCGGGAGCTGGTGGACGGGGACGGGCCGTGGATGAGCCCGCGCGCCAACGTCACGGTGCAGGTGATGCCGGCGCTGCCGCCGGAGAGCTTCGGGCCGGACTCGGCGGCGCTGGCCGCGCGCGTTCGCGAGCAGTTCGTGCAGGCGCTCGCGCGGGCGGGGTGAGGGCCGCGCTCAGGCGTGCCCGGAGCCGGGCCGCTC